>DAOWDY010000054.1 GCA_030638785.1 Candidatus Thorarchaeota archaeon | reverse complement strand
ATGCGAACATACGAGTTTTAAATTTCTACGGAAGAATCTTATCTTGGAAGTCAATTCCAGAATTTAGGTGTTCGACTATGAGGGACTTGACAAACAAAGCACTAGAAACATGTAGTAGTGAAGGTGCTTCTTATGCAGACATTAGAATTGTGACAGTAAAAGATCAGGATATTACAATCAAGAAAGGGAACATCGATGTCTTGAATCTCAGTACAATCAAAGGTTTTGGAGTAAGGGTCATCGCAAATGGTGGATGGGGGTTTGCAGGTTCATATGATTTGGATTCAAAGGAGATAGAACGAGTAGCCAAACTTGCTGTGCGAATTGGGAAGGCATCAGGTTCTACAAGGAAAGAACCTTTGAAATTAGTGGATGTTGAAGTAGTTGAGGCAAAATACGAAACCAAAGTGAAGAAAGATCCCTTCTCTGTACCGGTTGAAGAGAAATTGGAAGTACTTCAAACCGCGGAACAAAGGCTGGCTAAAGGTGGAGAGATGATCAAGGTTAGCCAATCTGATTATCGAGCCCACCAAGAAGACAAGGTTTTTGCAAGTCTTGAGGGGGCATATATAGAGCAAAAAATCATCTGGTGTGGAGGAGGTATTTCGGTAAGAGCAGCTGCTCCAGGAATACCACCTCAATTCAGATCTTATCCGGGTTCTTTCCGAGGAGACTTTGCGTCAAGAGGTCAAGAACATTTTGACAGCTTGGATTTGGTCGCAAATGTGGACAATACACTAAATGAGGTAATGGAACTCACAAAGGCAGAAGCTTGTCCAACTGAAAGAACAACATTGTTGCTTGACGGTCATCAATTGCAGTTACAAATTCATGAGAGCTGTGGACATCCAACTGAACTTGATAGAGCTTTAGGAACAGAAGCAGCGTTCGCAGGTACCAGTTTCATGACTCCTGACCAACTAGGAAACATGAAGTACGGTAGTGAACACGTGACTATGACTGCAGATTGTACTCTAGAGGGTGGATTGGGTTCTTACGGATATGATGACGAGGGTGTAAAAGCTAAACGAGTAGAGCTCGTAAAGGATGGTCTCTTTCTAGGATATCAGACGTCTAGAGAAACTGCTGCACAACTTGGACTTGATTATAGCTCTGCCTCGATGCGGGCAGACAGCCCACAAAGAATTCCATTGATTCGTATGGTGAATATCAATCTAGAACCAACTGGGTGGAAGCGAAATGAAATAATCGAAGACACCAAAGATGGAATCCTAATGTCCACAAATAGAAGCTGGAGCATTGATGACAAACGTTTGAATTTCCAGTTCGGAACAGAAATTGCATGGGAGATTAAGAATGGTGAGATTACTCGAGTGTTACGAAATCCCACTTATACTGGAATAACTCCTGAATTTTGGGGAAGCATGGATGCATCTTCAAAAGACGATTGGAGATTATGGGGTACTCCCAACTGTGGAAAAGGTCAACCAGTACAAGTAATGTATGTAGGACACGGTTGTGGGACTGCTCGATTTCATAATGTGAGAGTAGGTATTGACGAAGGAGGGAACTAAATGGAATCAAACAAAAGTCTACTACTTGAGAAGGCCAACTTGATTGTCAAAGAGGCTGAGAAACTAGGTGCAACTCAAACAGAAGTTTCAATCACTTTCTCTAACACAGCACTAACTCGACTTGCCAATAGTATCATTGACCAGAATGTCGTGGATAAAAGATCGTTAGTATCTATTCACTTGTACTTCAACCAGAGAAAAGGCTCAGTCAGGTTTGAGGTCTTTGATGATTCATCTCTTGTAGAGGCAGTCAAAGCTGCCGCAAAAATTGCAAAGGTTTCCCCGGAGAATAAAGATTTCAAATCCTTACCAACACCACGTCCATATTCTGAAGCTTTGGCTGATATCAACTTGATCGATACGTCAACTGTGAATGCAACGCCAGAGAAGAGGGCTGAATACTCAGAAACGATTATCACGACGGCACATGATATAGATTCACGAATTAAGGCAGTAGCAGGAGCTATATCTAATAGCTCTATTGAATTGGTCATTGTCAACAACCTTGGTATCGAAGCGTATGAAGCTGGTACACGAGCTAATGTCAACGTTACAATTCTTGCAGAAGACGACAGTGAGGAAACCGCAGGTTGGTGCCAAGATATTCGTAGAGGTTTTGGAGATTTAAAGATACATGAGGTTGCTGAGATTGCCGCAACTAAAGCATCTCAAGGATTTGGTATGAAACTTCTTGATGCTGGTGATTATGAACTAGTTCTTGAGCCTGCAGCTGTGGGTGGTTTTGGATTCTTCCTTGCATTTTACGCTTTTAGTGCAAGAGCCTATCAAGACTATCTCAGTTTCCTCCGGGACCGTATTGGTGAGAAGATATTCTCTGACAAGTTCAGTCTGTGGGATAATTCTCTGGATAATCGATTTGCAAGACCTACTACCTTTGATTCCGAGGGATATCCGAAGTCTAGATTAGATCTTGTTTCAGATGGAGTAGTAAAGAACATCGCGTATGATTCTTTGACAGCTGCTAAAGATGATGTAGAGAGTACAGGTCACAATGCAAAGTTTATGGGACGGTCACTTCCAGTCCCTCAACACATGATTGTGCAAGAGGGAGATTCCAATGTTGAGGAAATGATCAGTGAAACCAAAAACGGGATTCTAGTAACACATTTCCATTATCAAAACACAGTTGATCCTACAAAGGGGATGTACACTGGTCTAACTCGTGATGGAGCTTGGTACATTAAGAATGGAGAAATTCAGCATCCTCTGAAGACTCTGAGGTATACTGATGCTGCACCTCGTTTCTTTGGAGAAATCGATCTCGTTGGAAAGTATTCTGACCTTGTAACAAGTGGAGCTATTGTTCCCCCAATGAAGCTTCCATCATTCAGAATCACAGGGAGTACAGCGGAATAAGAATATTCCAAAAGTTATGGCGATTCGAAGATAAGCACAGTATAGTGGCCCAATCGACTCATGCTCTTAGGATTAGTTCCCTCATCAACAGTAGTCAGTGCCCCACTTTCAGTTTCAATATCATACCCTTCTATGAATTGAAATCCATGACCATGAAGGACCTCGATATTATCAATAGGATAGAGAAGACATGGCTGCGTAACAACAAGAAGGGATTTTGATTTCATAACACTCTTGATTCCCTCAATGCTCTGTTCTGCATCTGTGTATTCTTTGTAGTATTCATGGATGTAACCGATGACATCGTTGTTCAGTATACCTATATCGAAACATGATCTTGGGAGAGCTTTCTCGGAAAGTATGTATTGATCAAGCTTTGAAAGATTCTCTGAATTTTCTTTGAGGAATTCGTTTTGGATTTCCGGAAAGAGCGCTTCCTTGGTCATCGATTCAAATTTAGATAAAATGACCCGAGTGGTTTCTATAAGATCTTCTTCTTGGAGTTTATCGAAGAGACTCTCGATTCTTAGGGTATGTAAATCGGTGCAATATACTCTCATTGAAATTGGGTCTGTGAAATCCATGCATGACCTGAGCAATCTATGAAAGAAGACCGGAACTTCATCATTCTCTCCTGCAGCAAAGTCAGCTACAACTACATCTGATGGTGAATTAGTATCATCAGTAATGCTACGGATATATGATCGGACCTTCTCACTCTTACAGAGCCACCTAATTGGAATGCTACTAAGATTTTTTTCTTTCAAGATATCATACTCTCATAGGAAACTCCTAATGAAGATACTTCATTGGTTCTATCTGTCCTCGATATCATACTTCATATTCTAAATAGTTCTGTTTCAATCAATAATGGAAGGTGATATAGATTCCAACAGTCCTTGACGAAACCTGCTGTGATGGCTGTGGTGCATGTGTTAAGGAATGTAGGTATGGTGTCTATGATAAACTTGATGAAATTCCTTCTGTAGCTCACGTACAGTATTGCAAGGAATGTGGAGAGTGCATTAAGAGCTGTCCGAATGGTTGTATCTCCTTCAGAAAGACAACTTGAATTTCATTTTAGAACCGAACATAAGAATAGAAGACATCTTCAGGAAAAATTGACTCTAGTCGCATTGCTGTTTCTTTGCTACACTCAATCTCATCATATTCTCGAAGACGGTTCGCAGGTGTAATTCCTGAAATGATTTCAGAAAGTTGGTACGGCGTTAGGACAATATCAGGATCACTACTACTCGTTTCTACGTTGAGAGAACCATCAGATGGAATAACTTTGTAGACGCCCGTATTCCAAGGACATTGATCATCCTTCAACTCTAGAACAACGGTCTGGGTTGATTCCTCGGGGATACTGATGCTTTTACAATAACCTTCGAAATCAATAACTCGCATCATCATTGATCCAAATTGAAATGATTCAGTAAAATGCACACTACTAAAGAAGTGTCTGACTGGTGCATCTATTTCAGCATACCAAGATATCTTCTTGGTATTCACTGCAT
>DAOWDY010000124.1 GCA_030638785.1 Candidatus Thorarchaeota archaeon | reverse complement strand
TAGACCCACTCGTTCGTTGAATTCAACAATCATCTCATCGATCTTCGAAGTTGATTGCTGGATTGAGGTCCAATAGTTGTCATCATACCATTGCTTGTTTAATTCCTCAGTCTCAAATCCCTGTTGTTCAATCCATGTGAAATACTTGAGATGATGAACTCTCTTCCTGTCGTAGTAGTTAAGTTCGATTATAGCGTCAGTCTTCTGACCATGCAAGCGACTGTAAAAGTCACGAACTGCGTTATCCTTAGTGTATTCACCGTGTGCTGCCGTAGCTTCTCTCAAACGTGACTGGTACATTTCCATTGAATCTGTTGCAATAGTAAGAACAACATCATTTCCAGTCAGCTCGTAGTACTGTGCAAATTTGATGCTCATCAAGATATTGGCGATACTGGAGATTCCAAAGAGATCCAATTGTGAAACTAGTTCCTCTGATATTCCTATATCTTCCAAGAGATACTTTCTTCCAGCAGGTTCGTTGAAGAGTCTAATCAGATTCATTGGGTCATTATCGTCTATTGCTATAATCATGTCAGAGTTCTTGACATTGTGAATCCATGGGACATGCTTGTCACCAATGCCCTCTATTCGATGACCACCGTATCCATTGAGCCATAGCGTGGGGCACTGAACAGCCTCCCCAGCAACAATCTTTGAGTAAGGATATGCCTGTTTCATGGCATCGCCACAAGCAATAGTTCCAGCAGAACCAGTTGTGAGACAAACGCCGCGGTACTCGTGATTGCCCAATTCCTTATCGAGGACCTCTTTCATTGCATCTGCAGTTACATCATAGTGGAAGAGGTAGTTTCCGAATTCTGCAAATTGATTGAAAATGAAGACATCATCACGGGTCCTTCTTAGCTCCCAGACCTTATCGTAAATCTCCTTCACATTGCTCTCGCATCCAGGTGTAGCAATTACCTCACTTGCAACCTTGCTTAGCCAATCAAAGCGCTCCTGTGACATCTCCTCAGGAAGGATTGCAATACTTTCGCAGGCAAGCAGCTTTGAGTCATAGGCACCACCTCGACAGTAATTACCTGTTGATGGCCAGACCGCTTTGTGCTTTGTTGGATCGAATTGACCACTAACAAGTGGTGGAACTAGACAACCAAATGCAGCACCAACTTTGTGCGCTCCAGTTGGGAACCATTTTCCAATGAGTGTGATAATGCGAGCTTCAACACCAGTCAGCTCAGGAGGTAACTCAATGTAGTTAGTAATTGGCTTGAAGAGCCCTCCATCTACAAC
The DNA here is from genome assembly GCA_030638785.1 of Candidatus Thorarchaeota archaeon. Taxonomy (GTDB): domain Archaea; phylum Asgardarchaeota; class Thorarchaeia; order Thorarchaeales; family Thorarchaeaceae; genus MP5-2226. The sequence continues at coordinate 8,398 of DAOWDY010000124.1, read as the reverse complement.
GGGTTCATTCTTCCAAGTGATTCTAAACAGGTTCTCTGGTGTAATATCCCAGAGTCCGATACCTTTGAGACTCTCCTTGATGGCATCCGGTGACTTCTCAGGATGCTTCAGCTGATTAAAAGTTGGGATAATGATATTACGTTCTCTGCACCGTTCAATAGTTCGTTTTAGCTGTTCTTCATTCTTGGTAAAATCAATCATTGCAAGAACCTCATTTTTCTTTATGCCAGTCCATTACGCAATGCAATCCATGAAAAAGGCTTTCGGAGTGACACAAGTTTGGTAATTTCTGATGATTATTGCGCCTATAACGTGAGCTTAATTAAGAAGATAACATCGTTAAGCGTTGTTCGACCCGATTTTGGGGGAATCCTTGACTCTGAGGAACTCTCCCTCAAATTGATAGAAAGAGTGCGGGTCAGAATTGCATTTAGTAAAAAGTAGGCAGTGATATGAATGGCTGCAGAAAGTAAGAAACACGTCTACAAATTCGGCGCTGGGCAGGCAGACGGTAATGCTGAGATGAAGAATTTCCTCGGCGGAAAGGGCGCTTCGCTTGCTGATGCAACACTGATGGGATTACCAGTACCACCAGGCCTCACAATATCCACCGAGGCTTGTAACATCTACCTCAAAGAGGGAGGATTACCTGAAGATATCAAGAAACAGATCCTCGAGTCCCTCGCATGGGTAGAAGGTGTAATGGATAAGAAGTTTGGAGACCCGAAGAATCCTCTACTTGTATCAACTAGATCTGGTGCTAGACAGAGCATGCCAGGTATGATGGAGACCGTATTGAATGTGGGTCTGACCACAAAAACAATCCCAGGTCTTATTGAAGTCACGAAGAATGAGAGATTTGTCTATGATTCGTATAGACGACTTATTACTATGTACTCTGACGTTGTCATGGAAAAAGCAGAAGGAATCCAACCAGAGGAAGGTCAGGGAATTCGCCAACAGCTCGAATGGATTTTGGCAAAGAAGAAGAGAGAAGCGGGAATTCAAAACGATACAGACCTGACAGTTGATGATCTGAAAGAACTATGCACTCTTTACAAGGAGAGAATTGAGAAGACATTATCAAAACCATTTCCAGATGATCCGATGGAGCAACTCTGGGGTGCTATAGGTGCGGTGTTCAAGAGTTGGGGCGGTGGACGTGCAGTTGCATATCGACGAATAGAGGACATACCAGATAAGTGGGGAACAGCTTGCACAGTCCAGATTATGGTCTTTGGTAACCTCGGTGATGACTCAGCAACAGGTGTGGCATTCACAAGAGACCCTGCAACTGGGGACAACAAGTTCTATGGTGAGATGCTCTTTAACGCTCAAGGAGAAGACGTTGTAGCTGGTATCAGAACCCCCAACCCAATGAATGAAGATTCAAAGAATGATCAGAACAAACATCTTCCAACACTTCAAGAGAAGATGCCTGAGATCTATAAACAACTCGAGAAAATTCGTGAAACCCTTGAAGAGGAAATGCGAGATATGCTTGACATTGAGTTCACAATTGAACAGGACAAGCTCTTCCTTGTACAGCATCGAGTTGGAAAACGGACTGCTACTGCAGCATTGAATATTGCAATGGATCTGATACGTGACGGTCAGATTGATGAGAAGACTGCGATTCTGAGAATAGCGCCTGAACAAATTGGTCAATTACTTTTCCCAATCCTTGACCCTGATGAAGAGGCTAAGGCTGAGCCTATTGCCAAAGGTCTGCCAGCTGGTCCTGGTGGTGCAGTTGGCCAAATTGTATTCACTCAGGAAGATGCTGTTGAATGGACAAACGACGGGAAGAAAGTCATCCTAATCCGAGAGGAAACAAGCCCTGAAGATATAGAAGGAATGCGTGCGGCGATTGGTCTCTTGACCGCCCGTGGAGGAATGACAAGTCATGCAGCTCTAGTCACACGTGGTTGGGGTAAGTGTTGTATCGTTGGTGCTGGAGCACTTGAGATTGATCCATTTGAGAAGAAGATGTCAATCGATGGAAAGATCTACAATGAAGGTGATGTCCTTACGCTCAACGGAACGCTTGGTCTGGTCTACTCAGGTGAACTCCCAATGATGGATTCAACAAAGAATCCTCAATTGCAAGAGTTCATGACCTTGGTTGATAAACATAGAAGACTCGGCGTAAGAGCAAATGCAGAAACTCCAGAAGATGCTAAAAAAGCCCTTGAGTTTGGAGCTGAAGGGATAGGACTTTTCCGGACTGAGCATATGTTTTATGGTGAGAAAAGCGATGAGCCACTCTTTCTTTTGCGAAAGATGATTATGAGTGCTACAAATACAGAACGTCGTGCAGCTCTGGATGAACTCAAACCATACATGAAATCAGATGTGAAGGCGACTCTTGAAATCATGGATGGAAAGCCAGTTACAATCAGACTTCTTGATCCACCACTACACGAATTCGTGCCAAAGAGCAGGATTGGGCAAGAACGTCTGGCGAATGCACTGAATATCGAAATTGATGAAGTCAAGAAACGTGGTGATTCTCTCCATGAGAATAATCCCATGATGGGTCATCGCGGGGTGCGACTAGGTATCACACATCCTGAAGTCTACAAGATGCAGGTAAGGGCAATTCTTGAGGCAGCTGTAGAACTCATTAAAGATGGTGAGAAAGTACAGCTGGAAATCATGATTCCTGTCACTGTGGGGTCAGCTGAGTTGAGGTCTATGAAGATGACCGTCGATGAGGTATATCAAGAAGTCAAACAAGATTACGGTCTAGAAATTGATTTCATGTTAGGAACAATGATAGAGATTCCTCGAGCTTGCATGCGTGCAGGAGATATGGCTGAGAGTGCAGAATTCTTCAGCTTCGGGACAAATGACTTGAGCCAGATGGGATTTGGCTTTAGCAGAGACGATATTGATACATTCCTCCCGACCTACCTTGACAATCATCTGTTGAAGAATGACCCATTCGTTAGCATTGACAAACGCGGTGTTGGTCAACTAATGGAAATCGCAATTGAGCGTGGAAGAAAAACTCGTCCTGATATCAAGCTAGGAATCTGCGGGGAACACGGGGGTGAAGCACGTTCAGTGGAGTTCTTCCATTCTATTGGACTTGACTATGTGTCCTGTTCACCTTACAGACTTCCAATTGCTAGACTTGCTGCGGCACAGGCTGCGATAAAAGAAGAAAGAGGAATTCCGTATCTGTAGGCGAAAGAGGGATTTCCCCTCTTCCATCTTCAGATTGTTACAAATCCCACCCTCTAGCGTCGGCGATATCGTCTAGAGAGTTCAGCTAGAAACAGGATGGCAACTATGAGGACTCCCGCTGATCCCGAACTAAACGATTGTAAGACTACCTCATGAGGATCAGGGAGGACTTCAACATAGACGGTATCATTCCTTCTTTCTGCATCAGATATCAGAGCTAGAGTGAACATGTGCAATCCAATAGAAAGGCCATCAGCATCAACGGAAATCTCTTCACCGTTTGTCCAACCAGTTCTGATAATTTCACTATCGATGAACACCTCGTATTCCATGGGATTGTAATTTTCAATCCAAACCTGCCAGCTCACTTTGTTATCAATGGAACCCCAGATATAGCTAGAGTTTCCACTCGCTGTAGTAGCATACCAAAAGGATCCAGTGAAATCCGCATTTGCACCAATGGAAAATATCGAGGAAACTGCAGAACTTGAGAGACCAACTGAATCGATTGCAGTGATTTGAATTCTACATACCTCGTAATCATCGAATCCAGCTGTATTCCAGACATAGGAGTTTCTTGTGACACCTGTTGAAAGTAATAAATAGGTGTAACCCCCATCTATTGAGAGCCGAATCTCATAGTGATGTGTTTCGAAGAGGTTGCGGTCTGTAGTGCTCCATGATATATAGCGTAATGCTCCGTCTGCTACAATGTCAACGGTACTTATTTGCGGAGCAAAGAAATTATTGAAAGTCACATTATTCAAGCTTTGTTTAATTAATTGACCCATATCTGTAGTTGCAGTGAAATCAAACGAGAGAGTTACATTTTTTTCCCATTGCCATGTTTCGCAAACAACAGTATTCCCATCAACTTTTCCATTAGCTTCGTCAGTAGTATCCACAATCAGATTGTAATGACCTGGTTGATAATCGTAACAATATATCCCAACCACTATTGAACCAGCACGATTTGCAACAAATGAACCTGTTTCGGGTAACGCTTGGGTTGCCATTTGGCGTGCCGTAAGACCTGCATCAGTATACCATGTCTGATTATCTTGATCAGCCCAATAAACCAAAGCATCTGTATCCGAGTTATTGTGGAATAGTGTTAGTCTTACATTATTACCTATCTGAATTCCGTCAAAACGCTCCCAGACCAGCTGATCAAGTTGGAGACCCTGAATGAATGGTTCGTACCCATCATCAGGTATGAGCAACGTTCCATTCCTAGACTCTATGAAGCCGCTAGATGCACTCCATTGAATATTGACAATGTTATCCTCAGGGTTCTCTGTTGAATTGGGAAATGTAGCTAGGACTTCAATTCGATCACCATCAACAATGTCATTATCCTGAAGTTCAACAGGTCCTTGATTATCTCTAGACCACCATGTGACTTCGAAGGGATTTGATTCTCCATCCCCCAAGATGTTACTTTTTGTTGGAGTTGTGTCAATTGCAGTTGAGTTCATCGGTTGGGGTGTCACGCCGGGGTATAGAAAACAGAATGTCAAGAATGCAACTACGATTATGATTCTCCTCTGCATCTTCACCGGTACTCCAAGGTATCTTACCTAGTATCAGAAATTTGAAGAAGGATACCTTTTGCAGGTTTGGTTCTACGCGATTATCTATAATCATTCTAGAGTTTAGCTATCCATCGTACAAGTTCGACCTTCATTGCATTCTCTTCAACAAATCGTTCTCGATAGTCAGCTCTCTTGAATTGTAGCCAGATATTTCTGAAACCAAGATCAAACCCAATCACCTTGATTGAAGACGCGAGAGGGCCAGGTCTGAATGCAAAAAAACTGAATATCAGCACTACAGAGAAAAGGAAAACGATTGCATAGAAGACATAGTTGACTGGTCTCCCAGACCATATATCTCCACCAGCAATCATAATGGCAAATAGCAACATTGCCACCATCAATCCACTTCCTAACGTACAAGCAACTCTTGAATTACCTTGACCTTCATCTGATTGGTAGTGCTCATCACAGACGTAAACCATGAGGGTCTTTGTGCCATTAGACATCAGGCGAGATTTCTTCCTAGTGGCATAACGAGGATTCTCGATTTTATGAGGCGATGCTGATATACGAGCTGCATGCTCAGCATCCGCTCCACAAATCGGGCACATCCGAGGGAATCTGGCGTCTTCAATGCCAATTCGTACTATTGGTTCATCGAAGTACTGTCGCCGGGTCCCCATTAGATAACACCAATCATCAGATGGGGAAGTTGTATAGTAAATTAGTGTAACTAATCCGACATTGTGGTCACTAACTGCCCAGAATATTGGTCAGTTTTGCTCAGAATTACAATATGCTGTGACCACTCTATAGTAATTTGAAACACAATGATTCATACAAACAAGAACCGAACAGATTCTGAGAAGAAGAACAACACGGCAGTGATAACCGAAGCAATGGGTTATGCCTACCTGACTAGAAGGTGATACAGTGGCACTTGCAAAACTACTTCAGACCAAGAAACGTAAAACAATGAAGCGATTAGCTTCTACTAGAGCGATCTCTCAAGTCTACTTCAGGAGATAAACGCTCAATGAAATTTGACGAAAATCTCATGCTGTCAAAGGCATGAGGCTATTATTCTATTAGTAATAAGATGTCGGGGCTGTGTTCTCAGAGCTGGAAAAAGCAAGAGAGAAATGCAAAATATCGCCAGCAGAGACGATGCAATCCTATGCCGTCCTTTCATCGAACACAACCCCCAGAGACGAAGAGAACTGTCTCGAATTATATTACTAAAAGAAATGATATCATTCTACTCTTGGAACAGGATCACAAACGTTAGTGTGAAACAGTTATTGTGGCAATGAATCTTTGCGATAATATCGAAAGGTTTGAACGAGTACCATAACGATGATGGACACTGAACCAATTGTTATTCCAATACTGAAACCGGTTAGTAATAGAGACGTATTTCCTTGATACGTAGATGTGATCACAACGTCTTCAGTAGTTGTATTGCTTACAACAATGGGACCGCCAGTATGAACTGTTCCTGCATCGAATAGAGAAGAAACCGCAGACACCTCCAAACCTGATGAATAGAGAGCGCTAACCTTGAAACAATACATACCCATCATGAATCCTGTAGAATCCCAAGTGTATGATGTGTCAGTAAGATCAGTATCTAGGAGTTGAAATGTTTGACCTTCATCTGCTGATAGAAGTATATTATAGGTGTGTGGATTGAAACTGTTTTGATCACTAATACTCCATTCTATGGTCTTTACAGCACCAGAACCTGAAACTCTTAGATTCTCAATTTCTGGATTGAATGTGGTTACTATTCTAACACCAGAGATATGTCTCTCTATGGTAGTTCCATTTGCTAACATCCCAACCAGATCGAACCATGCATATATTGAATCTTCATAAACGAAAAGACTAGATTCAACTTCATTTCCTATAGCTGAATGATATACCCCAATCCTTGTGTCGACTGTAACGGTGTATTGACCTGCGGTAAGATTATAGTCGAATATACCAACTGCGAGACTTCCAGAACGGTCTGCAACGAACGAACCGACCTCTGGATGTCCTCCAGTAACCATCTGGTCTGCAACAAGGTTGTTACTATATGACCATGTGGTGTTGTCGGTGTCTGCCCACCAGACCATGATGTCACAGTCGCCGTTAGTAAAGTCTACTTCGATATCTACGTTGTCACCCTCACCGATTCCTTCAACGTAGTCCCAAGCGAATTGGGTTGTGTCTATTGGTCCAGAGAATGGATCATAAGAACCATCGGGAACTATGAGGGATCCTTGTCTTTCAAATAGGACTCCAGTTCCGACACCCAAAGAAGTATTCATTACTGATGTATCTGGATCATCTTCTAATTCAATTGCCCCAAGTAGAAATATTTCAGTAGAAACTTCATCAGAAACTATTGTATCGTTGTCGTTTATCTCTTTGAGCTCTGGAGTTTCAGTTGAGTAATAGTATAGATGAGCTGAACTACCATTATCCAATATCTGATCATTACTCTCATTTTCTACGAACTCTACGACTCTAATATTTGGAGTTTGTCCAGATATGTTTCTAGAATAATCATCAGACTCAATAAAATTACGAATTTCTCCAGAGGAGTAATTGGGAATCAGGGGCTGTGGAGGGCTCAATATTTGGAGCGCGAGGATGAGGATGCATCCGGCTAGCAATACCTTGGAGATCCTATACATCTCGCCACAGCCCCAGAGACGAAGAGAATCGACTCACATTTGTATGGTTACAATTTGGATATGATTCTAATTCTGGAACAGGAAATTCCCTTGATTTAAGGAAATATTTGCTCACCATTAAGACCTACCGCTTCATGCCTGGAATTCAATGCACATCTTCCTGATATCATTCTAATTCTGGAACATTTGAAATGTTTTAATCATTGAAATTCAAAGGACGATTCCCAGTAGCCTCTTCTCGTCTTACGTGCTTTGAGAATTGCAATCGATAAAACTACTATGACAGATAAAGAACCTACTGCGATTCCAGTTCGAACCCATTGCAGAATATCAGCTGATTGGAACATCGGATCCTGATTTGAAAGGGTCTCCTCAAGGATCCCAGCTAGAACTGTCACAGATACGATGTCTGAGAGGAAACAATCGGTTTGCGGTTCTGTGAGAATGATCTCAAAGGTATAGGTTCCCACATCAAGCTGACCTAGGTCCAGTACAATACTCCCTTGACTCCAAACACCCATTAGATAAAGTCTGTTATCCAGGAGTATCTCGTAATTGAGTTTTACGCCACATGTTGGAATCCAAGTTATGTATGATGGAGGACCACTGACAAGGATCTCCATGTCTACAGGATGAGTGATATCAATTGGCATCTCCACTCCAGCATAGAAAGAAGGCGAAAATGCAGTATCCTGTGCTTCAGTCCAATCTCTTACAACAAGTTTCACAATATATTCCTGATATGGATAATTCCCTGCGTCCCATTCGTAGAACCATTCCACATCACCCCTTCCCAAGAAATCGTAGCTTAAACCACCGTTATGTGACAGGAACAAAGACCAATCATGGTTATCAAGTGCATTCTGATCTGAAATTGTCCAAGAAATCCTAGGATTTTCCAGAGTACCTCCAACCTCAATCAGTTCTACCTCTGGGGCGAATACATAATTGAACGTTATAGAAGTGAACCTTTCAATAAACTGG
>DAOWDY010000073.1 GCA_030638785.1 Candidatus Thorarchaeota archaeon | reverse complement strand
ATCGGTAGATGACTTGGATGCCTGTAAAGTGTGCCATATCTGTGAGATGCACTGTCCGGATTTTGCTATTCGTGTTGTGAGTGATGAGCCATGATTTACTATGAGCTCATATAACACACAGGATGATAAAGGTTAGAAGCGTTTTTCTGAACGCATAGTCAGCTGAAGGTGTCAATGATGGCAAATCCACAGATACCAGTCCTTCTTGAATTAAAGAAAGAATTAGAGGAGGAATTGCAGGATCTTCGTGCAAGGAGTAAAAAGATAGAGGAATACATCCGTACAATAGATGCCTCCATAACTACAGGAAGTTTCGCTACTGCAGATTCTGCAATTGCCAAGACACCGACATCAACAACTTCTACAGAACCTACAACAACTCCTGAAGTTCCTGAGCTAAGAAGCATTGAACTTTTCAACAAAGCAAGGGAGCTGGAGCTTGCGACATTGGAGGTCACTGAACAGGAGATAAGATGTATCCCTGCTTCGCATGCGATCTATGATATCAAGAGAGGTGCTTTCGCACGGTTCTTTGTTGAGCGCATTCTTGGTAAATTCCAGGAAGAAGATCGTCACAAGGTCGAGGCGGGGGAGATGACATGGGAAGATGCATTTGACTTTGATGTTCGTGCAGATGACGGGATCCTGGAGGAAATCATAATTCGAAACTACAGGGGCGAGGTTAGACTCACTGAAATTGAACGTGCTCTGAGATGGGCTCTTGAGAAGATATACAGGGCAAGATAGAAGCCAATCGGCGCGTAACACAGCTCTAGATTGAACCGGTTTCCTATGCATTTTTATTACTGACCTCAGTTTCCAATAGAGAGGTTTCAAGGGATATAGTAGGCTGAGAGATATGGTTTTTCGCGATGAGTATGAGGATCTTGCTGCCAATCCGATGGTAGTGGTCAATATGGTTAGGGATGCTCATCAATTCTTCAAAGAGAATAAGATCGAAGAGAGTTACCAAATGATGGCTCTAGATCTCATTCGCCGCTATGTTTCAAAAGAAGACATTCCTCGTGAACCCGACCCGTTTTTTGGTGCAGCTCTCTATATAGTGACTCGTCACCCATGGAGTCATCCGAATCCCCTCACAAAGTCCGAATTTGCTTCTAGACTCAGGATGAAGGAATCCAGCCTTGAATGGTATACCGAGGCAATATCGGTAAAATTAGGATTCATCACTTTGCATGATAAGAATCAGCTTCCCTTCTTTGTTGACCCTGATGGAACAATAGCTAATGTTGTGAATTCAGTAATCAGAGCTAGCGTAGGAGAAGAGGTTGTCAAGAGCATTGTAACGGGCAGCGTTATTGCTCCACATACTCTTGCAGAAAGAATTGTAGACAAATTGTGTAATATTGTGAATATCGTACCATCTGCTTTTGAGCAAGAACTACTCACTCTAGCTCAACGCAGAATCGAGGAAGAGAGTAGCAGATTGCTCAATCAACTTCGGGGACGTTAACACAGTTCATGAATTCTCTGGTTGAAGTGATACTTCCTCAATCAGCTCCTTTCCAGCAACAACCTGATCAATAGAATGGATTACTGCACCAGCTTCCTCAAGGATTTCCTTGATTGACTCGTAGTTGAGGTTGTCGCCCTCAAGAGTCACTGAGATTGACTCTGTGTTCTGGTCGACTTCCTTCAGTGATATGTTCACACCATCGACTTGGGGATCTCTTGAAATCATCAAAGCGAGATCAGTAAGTCGTGGCGTGTGTGGTTTCAAAACATCGAGAACTATTCTTCTAATGCCATGAGGCAACTTAATTCCATACCCCACAAGGGCCAGTATTGGCCTACATTGTATGGTCTTTCCTGTCCTCTATGTTGTTAAACCTTACTGAAAGGACTTGCTTGGCTTGAAAGATAAAAAATGAGTGGAGGGAGTCAAAAATAGGCGCGCTTGCCCCAAGGCTTATAATACTCGGCCGATAAATGACATTGGGTTTACACCCACCAGTCTTTGCCGGGAATCAAGGGATGGGACGCAACTTTGAAGCAGGATAAACTTCACAAGCATACAAAGAGTCGCTCAGAGGAAGTCAGCATTAAACCTGAGCCACGTAAAAAGACTTCAACTAGAATGATGGACATCGACCTCTCAGAGTTCAAAGCAAACCCATTATGGCCAATTCTTGTAGAAACTACTATGAGGAGTCCACTTTATTCTGGATTAGCTGGTTATTACCAAGATAAGATTCTCCCTAAAGATCCTGATATCAGTCCCAAGGAGCTTGCGAGCAAACTCTCTATTTCAATTGGAGAAGCATTAGTTATCTTAGATGCTAATCATAGAGAGTAATTCACGACATCCAGATGCTTACCTTTATTCGCGAATACAACACAACCAGCCGTAGCTGAGGTTCTCACCTTGTCAAAGGATGTTTTTCGTAGCCCCAAATATGCCAAAGCGGTTGCCAATGAAATCCGCAGATTGTCTGAAGGAAAGACTGTCAGAATCGTTCATGTCTGTGGCACACATGAGGATACTATCAGCAGCCATGGTCTTCGATCTTTACTTCCAGAAGAAGTAACTCTTGTTGCTGGACCGGGATGTCCTGTCTGTGTATGTGCAGCTCAAGATGTTGATATGGCAATCGAACTAGCAAAACAGGGTCATATCATTACAACGTTCGGCGACATGATCCGTGTGCCATCAACATCATCGTCGATTGTAAAAGAACGTGCGAATGGTGCGGACGTTCGTATTGTATATGGAATAGGCGATGCTGTCGAGATTGCTCGAAAGAACCCAGAAAAGGATGTGGTCTTCATAGGCGCAGGCTTTGAAACAACAGCTCCAACGATGGCTGTGGAAATTGTGAGAGGTCCTCCATCTAACTTCTCAATATTAACATCACTCAAAGTCATCCCACCAGCCATGGAAATTCTTGTAGGTCTCGAGGGATTTGCAGTTGATGGATTTATCACACCAGGACATGTTAGTGCAATTGTAGGTACCAACGCCTTTAGCTCGCTTGCTGAAACCCATGGAGTTCCCTGCGTGGCTGCAGGTTTCGAACCGTTAGATGTCCTTGAAGCAACTAGAATGATTCTGCTTCAGATGAAAGAAGGTAGAACTGAATCCGAAAATGAGTACACACGTGTTGTAAAACCAGAGGGTAATGTTGCTGCTCAGAAGATTCTAGAGAAAGCATTCAAAGTTGATGATGCTCCTTGGAGAGGACTAGGTGTTATTCCTGACTCCGGTCTGTTCATCAGGGATGAATTCTCTGCACATGACGCGAGAAAGCGTTATGATTTTCCGCCCATGGAGTCAGTTGATATCCTTCCTGGGTGCCGTTGTCATGAAGTCATTCTTGGAATGATAGATCCAACAGAATGCACACTCTTTGGTAAAAGATGTACTGTCGAAGATCCTTACGGACCATGTATGGTTGGACATGAGGGTACATGTCGAATCCGACATGAGAGTGGTGGCCTTTGAGGATTATCTAGACCGGGGTATGTCTTCTTCAAGTTGCTTCAATTCATTGACTGTATTGACATTGGCAAAGGTGTCCAGTTTCTCATCAAACATCCTTAGAATCTCTGTCTGAATGTACAGGACATTGGTCAGCAAGTTGAGAAGATCCTGCATTCTTCGTTGCCCAGTTTCCAATGCTTCTAGTCCCTTGTCATATGCATGTTCAGTCAGGTAGACTGCATGAAGTGGTTCAACAAAACCGTTCGGCCATGCAGGAACAACAGCGCCATGTCCATCACGAAGTTGAAGAATCGATTTCAGGAGACCCTTACTTGCCAAGGGAGTGTCCACAGGAAGTAGAAGCGTATACTCGTTCTCTGAATACTCAAAAGCAGTCACAGAACCATTGAGAGCACAACGCTCAGACCCTTCAACGTCTAACACTATATCGATATCAGATACTACTTCACTAAGCAATGCCTGTTGTTTCTCACTAGATGCGACAATAATCACTCTAGAAGCAAAGACTTTCGCAATAGGAACCATATGGGTCACAAGGGGTTTTCTGTGAAATAGTGCAAGAGATTTTTCTGACCCAAATCGGCTTGAGTCCCCTCCGGCTAGGATTGCTACAGTTACATTATCTAGGGACATTCTGATATCTCCGATGTTCCATTTCTGACTGTGTTCAGGGTTTTATAGCTGATTGAAAACCCTATCCATTTGGTAGATAGTGTATCATCTAGATAAGAAAAAAAGGGGAGTAGCTCTCACCACGAGAGGAACTGCATCATTGCCCACTGATTCGGCCAGAATCAGAAAAGACAGGGCTCAGATTAGCCAAATGCGATCAACAAACGACTCTCCCCAAATTGAACTAGGTGTGGTGTAATACTCGGGAAAATCGTTCAGTGAACCATCACATTCCGCCTGCCTTAGACTTTGGCTGATACTTTTTCATTTAAATCTAAGCACGGAATGACACACGGATTGCTATTCATCTGGAGAATGTAGGCGGGTGTAAACGGTTAGACAGATATTGCGGCTTTGTATAAGATATCATATGGACGGAGAAGAAAAGCGAATCATATCCTTGGAGATGATTGATGAATTAGAGCCACGTGTTGCACAATTGTATGCAATGCTGGAAAAGGCGAGAGAGAAACTGCTCAAACGAATGGATGGACTGACTCAGAAAGAGCTGGACTATACTCCCGACGAGAAGCGTATTGAAACGATTGGTACTCTTTTACTTCATATTGCTGCAGTAGAGTGGTCATGGATATTCGAGGATATTGATGGTCTTGAGATGGACTATGAGAAGTGGAAACATGCATTCTCCCTTAGAGAAGAAATCCCTCAGATCAAGGGGAAGAAAGTACAGTTTTACATCAAGAGACTTGCAGAAGTCAGGAAGGAAGTTCTTGAACGCATATCAGACCTGACTGATAGTCACTTGGGTCATCTCGTTGAGCTTGACCACGCGGCAGTGAGCATCGAGTGGATTCTCTATCATATCATTGAGCATGAAGCCATCCACATCGGTCAAATATCGATACTCAAGCGGTTATATCAGATGAATGCATGATTCATCTGACTCCACTCTATTCATTTGGATGGATAACTGCCTTGAGCGATTCTTGTTGCCCTTGTACCTCAAGCGCTTTCTGAGCATCATCTAATGAGTAATGATGCGTCACCAAATCTCTGAATGGGAATTTGTCTACATTCTCTGCAATCGTCATCACAGCCTGATAGACGTTCGTCGTTTCAGTTCCCCAGACCGTTCGAATATCCAGATGTTTTCTATTCATGAGATGAGGATTCACTTCAGTGGTTCCACTATCAGTGTACTGTCCACAGATGGTGTATGTTCCGCCCTCTCGCACTAACTCAATCCCTTCTGGGACAGCTAGAGCATTTCCCGTAGCCTCATAGACGATGTCAGGTCCATGTCCCTCTGAGATGTCAGTGACGAAAGCTTTTCTTTCTTCTAGGGAGGTCTCGCGAATGTTGAGGGTGTGTGTCGCTCCAAACTTCTTAGCCAATTCTAAACGACCAGGTGCTTGGTCTATGGTGGTAATTGATTTAGCACCATTAATTGAAGCTAAGATTGTTAGCATTATTCCAACTGGCCCAGCGCCTTGGACAACTACATTGGTATTCCACTTGAGAGGGCTTCGTGTTACAGCATGAATTGCAGTTGGTAAAGCACACCCTGCAAAGATCGCATCATCGAAGGTCACATGGTCAGGAATCCTAATT
>DAOWDY010000082.1 GCA_030638785.1 Candidatus Thorarchaeota archaeon | reverse complement strand
GAGAACTCCACAGAAAATACTATCATATGGACACCAAATGATTTGAATCCGAGCAGCTATCAAATCTATAGAAATGGCTCTCTAATTAAGAGTGGATTATGGAATTCAAGTTCGGAATCAATCGTTCTCTCAATCGATGGCTTACCTCTTTTTGTCTACAACTTTACAATTGTCGTTTTCGATGTTGGAGCTAATACTGCAACCGACTCCCTCTTTGTCACTGTTTATGACGGTACCACCCCAACCATTGATCATCCCACCGATACGTCATACCCAGAAACAATTAATGGCAACACAGTTGATTGGAATCCGTTCGATTACCATCCATCAAATTATACGATCTACATGAACGAAGTTCCAATTCAAAGCGGCACATGGAACTCTAGTAGTGAAACGATATCTGCATCTCTAGATGGTCTTGCCCTAGGTGATTACAACTTCACTCTCGTTGTCTTCGATAATGCAGGATTTAGTGTTAGCGATGAGGTCAACATCACAATTGTTGACGGAACAGATCCAACCACAACACATCCAGGCGATGTGTTTTACCCTGATGGTCAAACTGGAGATACTATCACTTGGCAGATGTTTGACTTGCATCCCGTGAGTTATGTTGTAAAGAGAAATGGTGTGACTATCCAATCAGGAACTTGGAATTCAACAGGCGAAAGCATTACTATCAACGTCGAAGGTCTTGCTATTGGAGAATACAACTACAATATTACTGTAACAGATATCGGGGGTAACACTGCTTTTGATCTGGTCATAGTTACTGTGTATAATGCAGATGTCCCTACAATCAATCACCCACAAGATGAAACTGTGGTAGAGTTTTCAACAAACAATACAATTCAATGGAATCCTCTTGACCTTAATCCTTACAATTACTCTGTGTATAGAGAAGAACAATTGATTATGACTGGGCTTTGGAATTCAAGTGCTGAACTAATCATTGTTTCAGTTGACGGTTTAAGTCTTGGAGAATACAACTTCACAGTAGTTGTAGAAGATTTGGATGGAAACCTTGCAATTGATACAATCATTGTCACAGTTTATGATGGAACAGATCCATTTCTCGATTCTCCTGGAAATGTTACCTATGACGAATTCAATCTTGGAAGCACAATAACTTGGAACGCCACTGATCAGCATCCTGTATCCTACGCCATCTATCGCAACGACACAGGTTCACCAGTCCAATCTGGAACATGGAATACAACATCTGAATTGATCACCATAAATGTTGAAGGGCTTTCTTTTGGTATTTACAACTACACGGTTGTTATCACAGATATCGGAGGGAATGGCGCCAAGGATATGGTTCTAGTTTTTGTCCAGGATGGAACCCCTCCAGTTATTGATCCTCACTCTGATATCCAGTACAACGAAACTACAGGAAATGCGATCATCAATTGGACGCAGTTTGATTTGCATCCATACAACTATTCAATTTACAGAAGTGGTTTTCTTATTAGATCAGGGTCATGGAACTCAAGCGCTGAACTGATTTCAATCTCCGTATCAGGACTCCCTGCTGGAATTTACATCTATACTCTTGAAGTAATGGACCTTGGCGGCAATACTGATTCTGAACAAGTGACTGTAACAGTCATTGATGTAGAAGTTCCGATTGTAAATCATCCCGATGATATCACTCTGAACGAAGGAGAGACTGGTAGAACTATCTCTTGGACTCCATCTGACTTGCATCCTGTAGGTTATGTGATTTATAGAAATGGAAGCCTATTTCTACTCGGAGCATGGAATGCAAGTTCTGATGTGATTATTGCATCATTGGACTCCTTAGGATACGGGTGGTATAACTACACCCTTGTAGTAACAGATAATGAAGGTAATTCAGCAAATGACACAGTCTATGTCGAAGTAGTGGACGATGCTCTACCTTTGCTTGAATCACCTGAGGATGTCACATATGATGAGGGAGCTCTGAGCGCATCTATCACTTGGAACCCATCAGATCTCAATCCCCACATATATGAGATTCTCAGAAATGGAACACTCATTTCAGCAGGAATCTGGAATTCTAGCTCGGAAGCGATAGTACTAGATGTATCAGGTCTTGGACTTGGCATCTACAATTATACACTACTAGTCTTTGATGTAGACCTTAATTCTGCAAATGATTCTGTAATTGTCAAAGTTATGGATGGAACTCCTCCAACAATTAGTAGCCCCAACAACTTCGTTTTCACAGAAGGCGATTCTGGTTTCTCAGTCGAGTGGGAACCATACGACCTACATCCAACGACTTACCAAATCTATCGAAATGGACTACAATTACAATCAGGCAGTTGGTATGTGGACACAAATGTATCAATCTCATTAGACGGGCTCCAAGCTGGGTCTTACAATTTCACAATTGTTGTCTATGATATAGATGCAAACTCTGTATCTGATCAGGTGGATGTCACTGTCAACGAAGCAGTTGATACAACTACAACCACGACCACAACAACTACAACCACTACTACATCAACAACCACACAAACAGGAACCTCATCTACTACAGGAACTGGAAACCAAACTCAAATTGAGCCAGCGGTCACAATAGTGTTATCATTTATTGTTATACCATTATCACTGGTAGTGGGCCTGGTCGTTGTTGAAGTCGTAATGCGTCGACGAAACAGATAGTACAAATATGTGGTACCAAGAAGAAGAGCACATATGTGCTCATTCATCCTTTTTTGTTTGTTTCACGATAGCAATAACAAAGAGGAAGAGTATTAGGAAAGGTATTTGTGGTGCATTGTGTTGCGAAATCTAATGCCTAGAAATGTTCCATTGAAACTTTTCAAAGGCGACCCCAGAGGTACGAAACATGCGATTCCCAGCGCTTGAAGCCCACAACCTTCAGGAAATGCCGTATACATGTGCCCAGTGCAGTTTCTGCCAAGTTGGCAATGGAGCATGTCCGACATACAAAGTCAAGAGAAGAGATAGCTATTCCGGAAAGGGAAAAATGATTCTCACCAGGAATTTACTTCAAGGCCGACTTAAACCATCACTGGGTCTTGAAGGTCTCAGGGATGCAATATTTGGCTGCACCTTGTGTGGCGGGTGCGAGGAAATATGCCAAGTTGACATTCCATTTGTGAAGATATACCAACTTCTGCGGAACGACTTCCTCAAGCGAGGAATGTGGCCGGAGGAGTTAGCAGTGGCTAGAGATACACTACTCAAGACCAACAATATTCAGGGACAATCACAGATGGACCGAATTGAAGGCTGGTCCTATTGGCATCCTGATGAGGATATGGTTCTTGACTTGGAAGGTAAGGAATCCAAGACCGCGCTATTCGCAGGTTGTGCTTCTTCTTACAAGGGAGTATCAATCCAGGGAACAATTGCATCCACACTCATCTATGATAAAGCGGGTGCAGATTTCACCATACTGGGAGAACAGGAATACTGCTGTGGTGCACCAATGATCATGACAGGTGATTTCGAAACCGCAAAGAAATTCGCCATGCATAACATCGAGAAATATAACGAACTCGGTGTAGAGCGTATTGTTACAAACTGTCCTGGTTGTTACAAGATGTGGGCTCATGAGTACCATGAGTTCTTAGACATCGACCATGGATTCGAGATTCTATATGGAGCTGAGTACTTACTTGAACTCCTAAACAAAGACAAACTCGAGTTCAATACACCACTTGACCTTACTGTGACCTATCACGACGGATGCGATGCGGGTAGGAATGCCGGTTTCTACGAAGAGCCAAGAAAGGTATTGGAACATTTACCTGGTGTCACATTTGAGGAACTTCCACACAACAAGGGTAACAGCTTCTGCTGTGGTTCAGGAGGCGTTCTCCGAGCCATTGACAATGATTTCGCAGTGAAAATAAATGACCTCAAAGTAGAAGACATTGAAGCAACAAATGCTAGTGTGGTTGCATCACACTGTCCATCCTGTGTCGACTTCATGCACAATCAATTGCCAGGTGCCGGATCAAGCAAGGTATCTAAAGATTTGGTAGTTCTTGTTGCACAAGCCATGGGCTTTGAATGGGAAGGTCTTGAAGAAATCTACTAGTAGCAAGGTTTCGATAGTAAAATAAGAGCTAATGTAGATTTACACCGAGATGTCTTCGGGACCTATCAGCTGGAAACGCAAGTGGCTCTATGAGGAGATAGTAGAGAGAGTGCCGCCTTTCAGATGGCTACCACCCACTTTGGATGTTGTTGCACAATTACTTCTGGTAGAAACAGTAGGAATTCTTGCATTCCTCTACTTCCAGATGCCGCTAAATGCTGTGATATTTGGTTCATTGGCAATAGTGTATACTGTTGTATGGTCTGCTGGATGTCTTTATGTGATTCCTTGGCTCAGACGTCTTCGAGATCCAACAAATGAACAAGAGAATCAGGTTCTTGCAAGATACAAGAATAGACTCCTCAATGATAGACGGGCTGAAGTCTTAGGTGCTACTGTCTGCTTTGTTGGTGTAGGATTATATCTGTTCATAGACCAACAAATACTCCAACACTTCTTAGGAACAGGCTTCGGAAATCCGTTTCTCTTCATTCTAATCCTAATACTGTCATGGGATATTGCATATCGCTTATGGTTGTCATTGATGACAACGTTAAATGCCGCTTGGAGATCTATTGGCCTAGCTAGAGCCGCCAGGAGCAGAAGAGGACTGGAGTATACTGCTTATTCAGAAGTCAACACCCTTAGGTCTCTTGATTTAATCAACCTGTATTGGGCGGGCACTGCAGTCCTGCTGGTCCCAATAGCTTCGACCTCGTATTTCCTTTCACTTGGGATTGTGGGTTTCCTGGCCGCGATACTTGGATTCTCACTTATCAGCTTAATGGCAATGGAGCTGGTTCCTTGGTTTCCACCGGATGTTGAAAGTGTTCTTTTCCATGAGAGATTTGCATATGTTTCAGTATATACCAAAAACGAGCCCCATACTACACCTGTAATATTTGGATACGATGGAAAGTATTTATATTTCGCAATTAGCTTCAAGTCTGCAAAATATCGCTTGATCAAAGAGAATAATCGGATTGCAGTTCTTGTTGACATGAGAGATAAAGGAAATATCATGAATAATAGAACAATTCTCATGAGAGGTAAAGGACTGCTCTTGGGAGAACTGACGCCGTTCGGCATACTTCGGATGTTTATCCATGGTTTGTGGATGATAAAGGTTCGGATGCTCTTTGCAAAGAAGTATCCAAAGTACATGAAGTATTACAAAGAAAAAGCAGATACTCTTCCTCCAGCTTGGCAGAGTACACCATTATTATCACGGGTACTTGTCCGACTCGAACCAGAACAGGTTACCTATTGGAGAGAGGCAATTCCAATTTCATTGAGGGTTTAGTATGACTTCAGAATTAGTAATAAAGTTGAAAGCTCAGAAACCAGTGCCAAGAGCCGCAATGAATCTTCTTGAGAATCAATTCTTTTCATACTTGAGCACTGTAGAAGCTGATTCTAATCCTCATATTACAACGATGTTCTATGTCTGGGATGAAGCACGTCTACGAATATACATGATAACAGGGGAGAATAGCAGGAAGGCCAGAAACATCAGAATAAACAATAGAGTATCTGTCACCGTTGACAATCGAGATCCCGAGTCTCCTGCAGGTAATTGTGGAGTTCTCATTCGCGGCAGAGCGAATATTGTTGATATCGAGGAAATTGGTGATGTCATCATGAACAAGTATTTTGGTAAATACTTGCTCTTCCTCGGTACAGGCTTTCCGTTGGGGTCAAGAGTCTTTATCGAGGTTATCCCTCGTATACTTCATTATTGGAAGGGTGTTCATTTCTTCAAATGGCTTAATCCCCACTATGAGAAACCGATATACAAGTTCAGCCAGGTGGTTTCGTCAATTTCCGATAGTAGTACATTACAACGATAAACATCACTGCACCTACAATGATATCAATGAAAATATCTGTACCAAGCAGTGCAAGAATGTAGCCTACAGACATGTATAAACCTACAAGGAGATGCATGAGGATTGTGGCAACATTCGCTGGAACAAGGTGTCCCGGATTATCGTATGCTCTTAGAGCTGTCCTTACTCCAACCACCCCTAGAGGGACCAGTGTCAATGCAAGAAGAGATTCTATTGGTAGTAGCTGTAACAATACGAACACTGGATTCCAAATGAAAACCACCAAAACCAGAACGACATATCCCTTCGCTGCACGCGCTCGACCAAGTCTGACTACCATAGTCTTTTTGCCAGAATCTCTATCAGCTTTGAAGTCTGCGAACTCATTGATATATAGAACACCAGCAATGAGTAGTGCAATTGGTATTGAAGCAATAATTGGTTCCCATGCATAATCAAGCGCTTGGACGAAGTACGCTCCGAAGGTCATAAGCACTCCAAAATTAAGCCCAATGAAGATTTCCCCAATTCCACGTTTCACAAATCTGAATGGTGGTGCAGTGTAGAAGAACCCAGAACCTGCACCAATGATGCCGAGAACCAAGATGAACAGATCGCGGGTTAATGCTAGATATACACCAATCAATCCAGCGATAGCAAAGAACACGAACGAACCAACAAGAACTTCTCTTGGAGATAGATACCCAAGTTGAATCATCCTGCTTCCGCCAGTAAATGGTCTTATGAATTCGACATTGATATCATCGCTACCAGTCCTATCAGATGTGTGATCAAAATAATCATTGGATACATTTGCTCCAATGTGAAGGCAAACCCCTGCGATGAGAGTAAGTAAGAATACATCAAGCATAAGCACTCCTCTAGTTGCCCATGCCACTGCTGTTCCGAGAAAAACGGGAACAATCGCTGCAGTTAGGAAAGGAGCTCGAATCTCAAGGAGCCAGATTTTTGCCTTACTTGGTTTTTTATTTGATGCATCCTGTTCGTTCATTTTCAGTCGTCACGCGCTCAACACTGACCCTTAAAAAACTGTTACTCTTTGTCAGAATTCCTTAATAGGGGAAATGGAATTGTGAAGAACGCAATTGCACTAGATAGGAGTCATTATAGTTGCCTGAAAGAGACAGTGTCACTGCAGAAGATTCAGATTCTGACACATTCGGGCAAACTGATTCATCTAATGGCGAGATAGAATTTCTCAACGAACTTTCCAAGAGTGAGGTAATTCGAAACCATTTGAATCTCATTAACGGAGAGATTGAGAAATTTCTAGGTACAGGGAGTGGAGAGCCAAAGATACTCTATGAAACCGCAGCCTATCTACTTAGGGCGGGGGGCAAGAGATTGCGATCTCTACTCGTCGTCTTGTCATGTGAAGCAGTCGGGGGAAATGCTAACAAGTCCATTCCTTTTGCAATCGCAACGGAGTTTGCTCAAACAGCCAGTCTGATACATGATGATGTAATCGATGAGGATCCATTGAGAAGAGGAGTACAGTCAACGCATGAGAAATTTGGTCAGAAGATGGCAATCCTTGCGGGAGACTTGCTCATCGCTCAAGCTATCCGGATGATTGGAAAACATGCGACTCCAGAAATTCTCTTAGAAGTAGCTGATGGCGGCATCCGCATGTGTGAAGGTGAAGCCGCTGACATGTTGATGCAAGCAGATAATCCAGATGTAATGACAAAAGATAGTTATCTTAACATGATAGAGAAGAAGACCGTTTCTTTCATCAGAACTGCCACAAATATGGGCGCTTCTGTGGGGGGAGGGACACCATTGCAATGCGGAGCCCTCAAGGATTACGGTGAGAATCTTGGATATGCATTTCAGATTCGTGACGACATTCTAAATATCATCTCTTCAAAAGAAATCACAGGCAAGTCCGTTCATTCTGATCTTTTATCTCAGAGATGTAGCTATGCACTTGTTCATGCTTTAGATGCGTGTTCGGAGGATCAGAGAATAAAATGTCTTAAACTGTTATCTCAAGGTGATACAGCTTATGCACTTGAGTTAATTCATAAAACGAATGCAATTCCACACGCAATTGAACTCGCTAGAGAGTACGTATCTAAGGCAAAGAAATCTTTAGTCGGACACAATTTTTCGAATGAGGCACTTCTAATGATGATTGCAGACTTTGTGCTTCAACGATTACACTAGTCAGTGCTGATACTAGGTACATTTCGCAACCATCCATTCAAAATTAACTACGTTATGTGAATAACCAATCGAACAATTGATGCGTGAAGTTTTCCGATATGCTCTTATGGGCTACAGATAGTTTCAGATAGAAACTTCCATCAAAAGTGATACGTATTTAGTACAAAACCATTCACAAATAAATGGAAGAGAGAGCTCTAGGAGATTGGTTACAATGATCAAACGGAAAGAGCTGCAAGAACTTGCGGACATAGTTGGAGAGGACTACTTTTCTTCAGAAGACTACATGAGGGATCTTTATTCAAGCGACATCGCGGCACTTCCCGGTCTTGTCAATGATCTTCTGAAGACGAAAGCTGATGCAATTGCTCAACCAACAACAACTGAAATCGTTTCTAATCTTTTGAAGTTCTGTAGCACAATAGGAATTCCCATTGTACCAAGGGGTCATGGAACGAGTGGTTATGGCGGTGCGTTGCCCACAAGAAATGGACTCATTATTGAAATGACTCGCATGAATGAGGTCTATAGCATTGATAAAGAAAACATGACCGTTGAAGTTGGTGCTGGTATAATCTGGGGAAATCTCCTTGAGGTTCTTGAGGATGAAGGTTTGTCAGTAGCAGCGTATCCATCAAGTGCACCATCAAGCACTGTTGGAGGATGGGTTGCAGCTGGAGGGACAGGAATAGGTAGTACGAAATATGGTGGAATAAAAGATCAGGTTGTGGATTTGGAAGTCGTACTTCCTGATGGTTCTGTCATAAGAACAAAGACAGATGGCCAACAACTCTCAGCCAATCGAAAAGAGCCAGTGTATAATTACTATCCAGGTTCAGATGCATATGTTTGGGCACCTACAGACCACGATCAGTTTAGTGACGACGTGTCAGACCTTTTTGTTGACAGTAATGGTGCATTAGGTATAATCACGAAAGTTGTTCTAAAGCTAATTCCACTTCTCAACATTAGACCGATGGTAGCATCGTTTAGAAGCCGCAAACTCATGATTCATGCCCTCAAGGACATTCTTGAGGCTACACGACCATTCTACTTACACTTCGTTACAAACGCATTCTATCACATGTTGGAAGAGGTTGAACAAGCTCCTGAAACTTCCGGACATTGGATAATTCTAAGCACATACGAGGGGACGGATGATGAGGTGGCTGGAGAGGTGGAGAAATTTCATCATTTCGTAAAGCGCCATAATGGTACTATCGAGCCCGATGAGCTGGCAAATCATGAATGGGGAGAACGATTCTATCCAATGAGGATAAAGCGACTTGGGCCAAGCCTAGCACCATCAGAGGTCTATGTTCCATTGGAAAACCTTGAAGCCTTTCTAAAAAACATTGATGATCACTTCAAAGGAGAGCAATTTGCAGTAGAGGGTGCAATCACTAACATGGGCGAAGTCGCAGCATTAGCATGGTTTCTTGATGATGAGCGGCGAAGAATCCCGTTCCTCCTAGGATGGTATAGGTCTCTAGACTTTATTGATATTGGGATAAAGAACGGTGGAAGAGCATATAGTATTGGAATGTGGAACGTGCCACATTCTAGATCATACTATGGTAAGAAGAAACTTGGACAAATGGCAGATCTTAAGCAACGTATGGATCCCAAGAAATCTGTTAATCCAAACAAAGTATTCTCAGGTCCATTGAATCTTTCAATGCGATTCAATCTTCTAATCATGGTTGTTGCATCAATAGCGGTTCCAATCGTACTATACTTAGCCGGTCTTCTATTTCCAAGTATAATGGGAGCCTATGTCCCATGGCTTGTACCAGTGACAGTATTTGACTTCATCATTGCATTCTGGTTAGGGATGTGTATTGGATATATTCTGGTTGAGTTTGTGAATCTTATTCCTATGGGATTTGTATTGTCAATAGGCGGACCTTTCATGAGACTATTCCGAAAA
Source organism: Candidatus Thorarchaeota archaeon (assembly GCA_030638785.1). Classification (GTDB taxonomy): domain Archaea; phylum Asgardarchaeota; class Thorarchaeia; order Thorarchaeales; family Thorarchaeaceae; genus MP5-2226. Next base: position 9,385 of record DAOWDY010000082.1, on the reverse strand, counting down.
ATCTGGCATTAATATGAAATGAAAGGAGAGAAAGAATATGCAGTTAATTCCAAATTATCATATGACTATAATACTAGGACTTCCAGCAATTATCTTACTGGCTATTGGAACTCTGTTGTACCAGATCTCGAAGGAGAAATACACTTTTGCACACGGGGTATGTGCAGGACTATCTTTGTTGCTAACTACAATCAACATTATTGGAATAATACCTGCAACAACTGCTGTCTTGGGTCCTTCAGTGGACCTATTCCACTTGATACATATCATCCTAGGTACAATCGGGTACGTGTTTGGAATCGCTGCTTTTGTAACTGGTATTTCAGGGGTTAGGACGAAAATACCCGGGTTGGTTGCTCTAGTATCCTGGACTGTTGTCTTTGTCATGGGATATATCCAGTTCTTGATGTAGGAGGTTTCGAGTTGAATCAGGTTATCCAAGATGTACGAGAGTTATCAGAGCTATCATGGGTCAGTTCAAGTATGACCGAGCGTCTATCCGCTAGTGGCGATACAACAGGAATCCCATACTATCACTATAGATGGAAAAAGAAATGGCTAGCAGATTATGTTGCCTGGCCAACATCCACAGAGCAGGTTTCGACTATCCTTGCGTTTGCGTCAAAGAAGAAGATACCTGTTGTACCCAGAGGTGGAGGTACTTGCTATTACGGGTCCGCAAGTCCCACACGCGGTGGAATAATCTTAGATACAAAGGTGCTTGACAAGATCCTTAGCATAAATTCAGATGAAATGTGGGTTCATGTGCAAGCAGGGATAGTTTGGGAAGTTCTTGAAATCAAACTTGGTAGGCAAAACCTTGCATTACGAGTAACCCCTCAGAGTGCTCCAGCATCAACTCTTGGTGGTTGGTTAGCTATTGGCGGAAAGGCTGGAATAGGTACTCCAAAGTTTGGAAATATGCTAGATAACATACTGGAGATGAATGTCGTTCGCCCCGATGGTACAATTGATACTGTCACTGGCGATGATATGAAAACTTTCTACGGAACAAGTGGTATTGCTGGTGTAGTAGTATCATTGAAGCTGAAGATTCGTGCAAAGCCAGAAAGCGTTGATGGGCTGATGTTTGCGTTTGATTCTGTTGAGAAAGCCTGCGACATGGCAAGATGGATTGCCAATGCATCCCTCAAACCTGTATATCTAAGGATTACAGATATCGAATATGAATGGAGAAGTCAAGGAGGACTTCCACCTCACTCAAAGAATGGCTGCTTCATCATTGTCACTTATGACGGGACCAAGGAGGAAGTAGAACAGGGTTTGAAAATGGCTCGGGATGTATTCGAATCAGCAGGTGGTATTGATGCAGGACAATCCTTCTACGAAAAGAATTGGGATGACAGATTCATCATTGAAATGAAACTGAAATTAGAGGTTCCGACTCTATCCATGCAGAATTTTTGGATAAAGCCAGATGCTGTTCCTAAACTTACTGAGAAGATGTATAAGATTGCCAAGAAATACAAAATCAATTCGTGTTTCTATGTAGTACTTGGACCTGAAACAAACTTCCGATTCTGCGCTTTTGCTCCTTCGGATCATCGCCATTGGATGCACTTCATGTCAGGTAAATCAATGCTTCATCACTTGGTAAAAGAAGCGTACAAACTGGGTGCAAAGCTTTACACACTCGGGTTGCAGAACACGGTCTATCTTGAGAAGTTTCAACCAGATGAGTTCAGACAGTATACGGATATTCGTCAGCAATGGGACCCTACCAAGATAATGAATCCTGACAAGCTGACAAATTCCAACATGACCTATAGAAGAATGAATCTAATGTTTTCTATGAATGGGCGTATTAGAAGACTAACAGCGCTTTTACGAGTAGCCAAAAATATCCTTCAAATTCCTGAATGGGTCAGGGAGGGACGATAAAAGATGCGACGTTTCTTTACAAGCGAATTTGATTTTGACCCTGATAAGATTGTAATGTGTAGCAATTGCTCGACATGCAGATGGACTTGTACAAGCTACGAGGAATTTGGTACAGAGGCAATGTTTGCTGGTGGTCGTTTGCGACTGTTGCGATCGTATATAGAGCGTAAATTGACTGTTGATGACGATTTTGTTAAGGCAGTCTACGCATGTTCAACATGCGAGCAATGTGTCGAGCGATGTCCAATCAAAGTACCATACGTTGAAATCATTGAAGACTTGCGTAAACGCCTTGTTGAAATTGGCAAGGGGCCATATGGGGGCCTTGGTGCCATGGGGGATAGAGTGTTCCACAAACACAACCCCTATGATGGGGATCCAACAACACGTGCGGATTGGCTTACGCCTGATTTGAAGGTATCAGATGATTCGAAATGGGGGTACTTCGTTGGGTGTACTGGCTCCTTCAGAAGAATGGAGATTCCAGTTGCCACAGTGAAAATGCTCAATCATTTTGGAATTGAACCTCAAATTCTAGGAAATGAGGAATATTGTTGTTGCAGTCCCCTCATCAGAACTGGGCAGGTCAAGAAACCCGTCTATAAGAAACAGGAAGATGGCTCTAAGAAATTAGTTGGAGTAGTTGATGTTGGAGAGGTAATCAATCACAACATTGAGGAATTCAAGAGTAGAGGTGTAGAACATCTCATCTACTCTTGTTCAGGATGTTATCGTACAACTACTCTTGACTGGCCAAAATTCTATAGAGAGCGTGGAGGAATTCTTCCTTTCAGTACTCAGCATCTTTCGCAGTTCTTAGCACTTAGATTCAAGAAAGGGGAATTGAAATGGAAAAACGGATACAATGAGAAAGTGACGTATCATGATCCATGTCACCTAGGAAGACACGTTGGAATACTTGATGCACCACGAGAAGTCATTAAGAGCATCCCTGGAATCGAACTTGTTGAAATGGAACGGAACAGATACGATTCGAAATGCTGTGGTGCTGGAGGTGGCTTCAAAGCTGGTTTTGGGGATGAAGCAATCAGTGTCGCTTCTCGAAGGATTGACGAAGCAATAGAAACAGGAGCTACGACTCTTATTTCCTCATGTGTATTCTGCAAGCTCAACTTCATGGATGCTGTGAAGAAGCACGATTACAAGATAAAAGTGGTCAATATTGAGGACCTATTCATTGACTTGATGGAATTGAGTTGACGTTCTACAATTGATTCTCATCTATAGCGTAGAATCACTCTTTCCGCTCAAAAAGCGTATCCATATTGGAAACAAGTTTAGCTAGGAGCTTTGATTGAACTTTAAGTCCCGCACAATGTTTGTCAATGACATCCCAATATTCAGTAACTACTTCAGGTTCTGGCAAGCTATCGTTTTTCTCCCTCAAGAGAGTAATGAGTGACACTTCCTTGGGGAGAATATTGATTTTCTCATTGATTTCAGAAATATGTTTATCATATGTCTTGATTATCTTTGTAATCGCATCATGGTTTGAGCTGAATAGGGCCTGAAATTTGCTTACCAAAGGATGTGATCTGAATTCTGGTTTCAAAATCCATGAGCTCTTAATCAATGGTGGACCTGAGCGGTTCAACAGTGACCTAGGATATGAGCTTGCGCCACCAAGAACTTTCCACCGCTGTGTACCCTCAGCGGCAAGAACCTCTGACAATCGTTTCACTGTCGCTAGATACTCTGTGAGTGTTTGCATGTTTTCCTTGCCATCTGATCCCTTTGTCATTTGTTTCCTCAGGTCCTGCGAAGTTTCATCAAGGTCTATTTCTCTCTCATTCATTTTTGAAGCAAATGAATTAGCAGTTTCCGTCAGTTGAATGAGATCACTTGGAGATTGATTGGCTTCAAGAGCTGGTATATCTAGGTACTTCAAATCGATGTTCTCATGAATACCAGAAACAAGCTCCCACTCAATGGTGTCTAATGCATCCATGAATTTCTCAGTGTCATGCAGCTTTTCAACATCCCTACGAATCGAATCGGGGCTTGTTTCAGATGTGATAGTGAATACTCTATTCATCATATTGCTTAGCATGACTCGGTACTTGGCACCACGAGGTACAAGCACATTTCCTTCTTCGAGATTCTGTAACAAATCAACAGTTGTGGATCCCCTAAGCTTAATGGGTTTCAAAGAAATCTCTGCTTCGAAATGCGAAGGAAGGTTCTCACCTTTTACGTGTTCGTTGGCCATCTTCCGGATAAGTCCAACGTAGATACAAAGCTCAGCAAGTTTAGTTGCAGCATTAATGGCAGCCGCACTAGAATAACCTGCGTCAAGTACAAGATTACGAGCTGAATCTTCGTTTGCTAGAAAATCTGATGAGTATGTCATCTATAGGCGTCCCTCAGGTTTCAAAGACCCTTCCGAGAGTCTTGCGCGATATATATCCAGATATTATGACATATGAGGGTGTTTCGGACGTACAGTTTAGTTAAAGCTTCTCGAATAGCTTTGATACAAGCCGAGTTCCAAAGGATAATGGAGTTGGGATTCTACATCTGATAACATCCTCGAGATAACGTGAACCTGTAAGTTTCATAGCAACCTCTGTCAGGGAGTCAGTTCGCATCATCCAATCAGCCACTCTTAAGATTGCAAGAGCAGAATAGAGCTCAATACCGAATTCTTGTTTCCATCGATTTTCGTATTCTGAGAGAGAATCTCCATTTTCAAGATGTGAAACAGCTGTTTCTCCTGCGATTTCTCCTCCTGCCATCGCAGTTGGAATCCCTCCTCCATTTGAAGCCATAACATGTCCCGCCGCATCTCCAGCAAGAAGTACGCCATTAGAATATGAACGCTTTACTGGTCCGCCTACAGGAATACTCGCTCCTACACGAGATATGATACGTGCATGCCTCACATGTTTTGACACTGCTGGATTTCTTCGAATCAGATGATCCAGATAAGAACGTAAACTTGATCCTGGAACCATGTGTGATCGTCTTAATCCAAAACCGATGTTTGCAGAAGATTCAGATTTCTGAATCACCCAAGCATATCCTCCAGGCGCAACGTTATGCCCAAAAAACATCATGGGGAATCTCGGATCAAAGTCTACTCCTTCCATCACATACTGTAATGATTGACTCACATCTCTCGTATCATTGGTGTAATTTTGACCAATTGATTTCGCAATTATTGAACGAGGACCATCTGCACCAATGACAACTTTCGCTTTGATTTCGTTCACATTGGAAGAAGATCTAATCCGTAGCGCGTTGTCCTTTCTTCTAGAAACAACCCTTGAATCAAGGGCAAGCTCTGCACCTGAATCCAAAGCTTGATTTGCGAGATGTTGATCGAACATTCCTCGGTCAATTACGTTGGCTTCTAGTGAGAATTTGTATTCTTTAGAATACGGTGAAATAAGAGACATGTGTGTTGTCTTGTTTGTTATAACATCTTTAGGGGCATCTGCTAGTTTCATTGTGCGAGGACAGTTTGGAAACATGTCTTTCATCTCTCGCGGTGTTGGTAAATACTCTCCACATTGGACAGGAATCCCAACTACCTTTCTTCGGTCTATCAGAAGTGTCTTGTAGCCACTCGCAGCTGCTACTCGCGCTGCATTGCTACCAGCAGGACCAGCACCAACAACTACAATGTCATAGGAAGCCTGCACTTTCATATTCAACACCGAATGAAGCGAGATGACCTGTTCCTACGCGCTCTATAAATCCAGCTGAACAAAACATCAAGTGACATGTCTTTTTGCGATGGCATTATTAATGCGAGTCGCTCATGGTATCTTAATGCGAATCCCGAAAAGTACCCCAATGCAGCGACAGTATCTGGAACTGAAACGTCAATATCCAGATAGCATAATGATGTTCAGACTGGGGGATTTCTTCGAGATGTTTAATGAGGATGCAAAGAAAGCCAGTGCTGTTCTGGACATCGTGTTGACTTCGCGGGGAGAGAGTATCGATAAGTGGCCAATGTGCGGAGTTCCACATCATGCAGTTGAAGGATACATCGCAAAGCTTCTCCATGCAGGATTTACAGTTGCGATTGCAGACCAAGTTCAGGATGCTTCTGAAGCGCGAGGCTTAGTGAAAAGAGATGTCGTCCGGGTCATAACTCCAGGGACTATCCTTGAGTCCAACATGCTTGAAGATACGTCGAACAACTACTTGATGGCTCTTGTAGAATATGAGGACAAAGTGGGGATTGCAGCAGTAGACGTTTCCACAGGCGAATTCATTGCCACAGAAATTGGTGGTTCTCTCAAGGAGGAAGAAGTCCTCAACGAGATTGCACGGTTAAGCCCTGCTGAAGTTTTACTTCCAGATTCACAAAGCAAGAACAACGAACTGGTTTCCTATATTGAGGAAATGGGCATACGGATCTCATTCAGAAACGACCTAGAATTCTCTTCAAAATCTGGTGAGGAGAACCTGAAAGATCAACTTGGTGTCACTACACTTGATGGATATGGTCTCACCGAGAAGAGAGTAGCAATTGGAGCTGCTGGAGCAACGCTATCATACATTACTGAGATGCACAAAGGTGGAGCTGTAACTATCTCCGGTCTTAGAACATACACAACTGACCGTCACATGACAGTGGATGCGACAACACAAAGAAATCTCGAGCTAGTTCGAAATGCTAGAGATGGAAGTACAAGGGGCACACTCTTTGAAGTTCTATCCAAGACTATCACCCCAATGGGTAAACGTAGACTGAAACAATGGATGCTTCAACCTCTGCAAGATAAATCTGAAATCGAGAAGCGACTTGATGCAGTGGACGAGCTTGCTCGAACTGCTCTCACTCGAAAGAATCTGTCTGCAAGTCAACAGAATTTGGGCGACTTAGAGAGGATAGTGAGTAGAGTAGTATTTGGTACTGGTGGGGCAAGAGACCTCGTTGCATTGAGAAACGCTCTTGCCAAGCTTCCAAGAATTAAGGAGGTCCTGAAGACGTGTTCTGCAAAGATGCTCCTAGAATCAGAACAATCCATTGATACATTGTCTTTGCTTCATTCGACACTTAAGGGGGCGGTGGTAGACGAACCTCCTGTAAGTGTTCGCGATGGCGGGATGATAAAGGAAGGCTTTGAGAAAGAGTTGGATGAACTTACAGCAGGAATTAGTGGTGATAAGAAATGGATAGCATCTCTTCAAGTGAGAGAGCGACGACGTACCGGTGTCAAATCACTCAAGGTTGGATACAACAAGGTCTTCGGATACTATATTGAAATCACTAAGGCAAATCTAAGCAATGTACCTGATGACTATGAGAGAAAGCAGACTCTTGCTAATGCAGAGAGATTCATCACGCCAGAGCTGAAAGAGAAAGAGGCTTCTGTTCTTGCTGGTGAGGACAAGATCAACAAGCTTGAGTTTGAGATTTACGAGAGATTGAGGGAAACGGTGCGGGAGGTTCTTGCTCAATTGCGGCAAAACTCACTTGCCATATCCAATGTTGATGTTCTATGCTCCTTAGCAGAAGTTGCGGTGAATAGAAAATACACGAGACCTAAACTTACAGATGGAACAAGAATTCGGATTGTTGATGGTAGACATCCGTCCCTTGAAATGGTACTTGGACCAAACGAGTTTGTACCCAACAGTGTTGATATTGGCGATGGTGGAACTTCACTCATCATTGTAACTGGACCGAATATGGCTGGCAAAAGTACGTTCATGCGCCAAGCAGCACTCATCGTCCTACTCGCCCAGATGGGTTCGTTTGTCCCAGCAAAGAGCGCAGAGATTGGTGTTGTTGATAGAATATTCACGAGAGTAGGGGCTTTTGACGACTTGACAGCGGGTCAGAGTACCTTCATGGTGGAGATGATTGAAACTGCAAACATCCTAAATAATGCCACAGAGAGAAGCCTTGTAATTCTTGATGAGATAGGTAGAGGGACTTCAACCTTCGATGGAATGGCCCTGGCATGGGCCGTTGCAGAACGGATAGTACAGATGAAGACCCGGGCTCTGTTTGCAACACACTTCCATCAACTGACGGACATGGCCAATATCTACCATGGAGTAAAGAATGTACATACTCTAGCTCGAGAAACTGGTGATACTATTATTTTCCTTCACAAAGTTGTTGACGGTGGAACAGACAGAAGCTATGGAGTTCATGTTGCTGCTCTTGCAGGAGTTCCAGAACAGGTTGTCAATAGGGCTAAAGAGATGTTAACTAAACTTGAAGATCAAAACTCAGTAACGATAGATGGTTCAGATGGAACTGTAACTGAGAAGCTCCAGACAAGTCTTGAGGCTTTGACCATTGATGACCCCATCGTTGACCAAATTAAACACATGGACCTCGAAAGAACAACTCCACTTGATGCACTCCTCCGCTTGAAGGAACTTCAAGATGAAGCAAAGAAGAGAAAGTGACCTTCGCCAGATTTCTCACTAGAGATGTTTTCTTAAGGAAGCGGTTAGTTGGAAGACTGCTTTGATTGGTGTTGGTCTCTTTGGCCCGGAATAAATTCGCCCACGACATGGATGTTTTGTTAGATCAATTACAAACATCAACAGATGCTGAAACGATGAGTCAGCTACTCCCTGTTTGTGAAAGACTAATTGAATTGAATAAGAAACGACTGGTAAAGATCAATCATAGTATCATGCAAGTTATTTGCGCGAAACATCTCATTGAGCAAGGCTACTCAGTCATGATAGAGCATCCTCTTCTTGGGGGACAGCTGATGGCGGATTTGTTTGCAGTTCGTCAAAAGGAGCTCGAGATAGAGTATGATATCGAGAGTGTTCTTATCTCTGAGCGCCTTGGATTGGCTGAGGATATGGAGGCTCTAGTTGTTGAGATTGAAACTGGTTATGTTCCACCAAAGGCAGCATTGTATCCTGTCAAATATCGAGAAACTAGAATGGCTGCAAAGATTGCACGGTACTGCAGATACAGCCACCGTTTTGGTATGGCGACTCCCAACTACCATGTCTTACAAATTCCAAGAATCTTGATGCTACCGCCTGAGCAGAGGAATCAGAAGAAATTAGAGAGATTGAAGGAGAAATGTGATGTGTTTTATCAAAACCCCCCCATCCTTCTGGATTCGTTAGTAATGTCTGAGGTTGATAGTATCTACATAATCAACGTAGATCATGTGACCATTACTCAGATTTCTCCTGAAAAGTATCTTGATGCAATCCTAAGAGCTGAGGGCATAATTTTCGACTGAGTTCATTTGGCAGAGACTTTAATACAATACTTAGCTAATATATTAGAGGCCGTCTAAGGAGTACGCTCACGGTGGCGTCTGGGCTTGATGTGTTGAGCAGGACCATAAGCACAATCGGATGTTGGTCGAGCGATCAAAACAGCACATAGGGCAGATTGGCGAGCGACAACGTGGAGCGATGAAACACTTACTCAATGGTGTGATTCGCGACCAAGACTATGTTGTTGGGCGAGAGGTTTTGAGTTACTATCGAGGCTTAGGCTTAGACGGCTTTC
>DAOWDY010000249.1 GCA_030638785.1 Candidatus Thorarchaeota archaeon | reverse complement strand
TTTGCTGAGTAATCTTCTGATTCGTTCTAGAGATTGATTCTTTCTTGTCAAAATCTTGTTCACTATTCGTTTTTCAACTTCAAGACCGCCTATTTCCATATTCACTAAATCGAATTTCATTGAGGATGGTGAGGATAGTCTAAGAATACCACATGCGTTCGAGGTTTGAGAAATATGAGCTATTACTTCTTCCAGTGTTTCCTCACTGACGTACATTCCCATCGTATTTCTTCCGATTGGTATGCCAATTGTCCATCCAGCAAAATGGTTTATTCGCTCAAGAGCTAATCTGAGGTTTGAGGTAAGACAGCATACAGTAGTTCTACTGACTTCATAGTTATGCTTCTCTTCTTCCCACACAGAGAGAATTTCGTCTTCTGAAGTAAAATCTCTCCAAAATACCATCTTGTGTCGGTGTGGACTTAGAAGTACCATACTTTCTACCATATCATCTACTAATTCCATATCACTACCCGTCACCAATATCGGGAGTCGGTTCAGAATCGAATTTAACAGAAGAGGAAATTCGTCACCCATTATTTCGATTAACTGCATTATTGAATAGCTCATGTTCGTTTCCTCGCTACAAGAATATCTCTTTTCGGACGTTCGGATAGTATCAATTCACGTAAATCCTGGGGCAGGGCTGGACGAGTAACTGCAGCAGAACTTAGTACTCGTTGTGTTTCTGCGATATAGTGCTTGAGCAACAGACGCATTAACCCAAGTTTTTGACTATCTCTTTTCACCCACAGGCTGAAGACTCCATTTGGAACTGCATAGATAAAATGACGAGTATCCTCTGTTTCACACAGAACTGTCTGAAGAGAGCTATTTCTTAGTGTCCTCACTACTCTCTCAGATGCGTCATGTAGTGCAAATGACATTGCAGCAAGTCTATCATTGGTAAACCCTTCCAATGACACTCTTACACCACCGCTAAGTGATAGAAAAACGGATTCGATATTTGGTATACTATCATGCAGTTGACGAAGTATGGACCTAAGGGCCAATGCCTGTGAACGGTCCAATGATATCATAGATCGGGAAGTTGAGTAAGTTGGCGTATTGCCATCAGCAACTGCGAAGCCACTTAACACCTGTTGAGTTTCTTCCACACTATATGATCGTAGTGGTGGTAGTCTACCGTCTACGTGTTGTCTAAGGAGATAGGAAACACGAGACATACTATCTCTCATCTCAATGAAGAGAGCTGCTAGATTAACTCTTGGTGCAGTAGTAATCGTAAGAAAGTAATCTGGATTGTTAGGAAGAGAAGCAAGAAATACTTTGGAAGTTTCTGATTCCATCAGTAAATACTTGAAGCTTCCATGTATTAGTCCAGCAACACCAAAAATGGCGCACGTAGACGATGCCACTGCAAACACTTCTTCCTTGCTAAACCATACTCCCGCACTGGCAACAGGAAGCCCGTCCTTCTGTATTAGGACGACGTTCTCAACTCCAGTGATAAGTTTGATATTTTGCAAGGCTTCATTGAGGTCATCAGTCAAAGGCTCAGCTCCAGACCTAAAAGTGGTCCATTGATGAATCCCGTTATAGACTATATAACCACCACAAGTTTTGAAACTAATCAGATGGAGGTTTTTCATGTTACATATGTATCAATGCAGCATCCGGAACTTCTTGGAATATCTCTCTTGCTGCACGCCCAACTTTAGCTCTGTGACGATCAAATGTATAGACTCTAATCACATCTAGATAGACCTTCATCATTTCAGCAAATTTAGAAAATTCTGATAGCTTGCGTGGAACTCTCTTGCCTTCAATAACCTCAAAAATTGCAATCTCCATTGGATCAAGCTGATGAGGATTGTATGGTACTGAGGGAAGAGTTGGAACGTCTACAATGACTTCGTCCGCTGGGACTTTAGCTGCTGTTGCAATCTCCTCTTGAAGACTCTCTCTAACTTTTCTTTTAGTTAAAATCTTAGATACAAAGCGATCTTCTGTGTGTAGAACTTTCTCAAATGCTGACTTGTACAGCACTCTAGAGTCTAGCATATCCATTATTATTGATGCTTCACGTGCATCATCTGACTCGGATGGGTCTAGTCTCCTAATGCGAGATACAAGAGACATATCATCAAGAGCGAGGAACTCTTCTGGTGTTTTGAATCCTGTTAAATCGAGAACTCTATCAGCTGCAGTGATTAGTTTGATCAACATCACTTCTACACTGCGTACTGTTTTGTGATAGTATACATTCAGAAACATCTCGTATCTTGCAACAATGAATGATTCTAGAGCGCCTCTAGCAGCTAAATCAAAGTGTATCTCATAGTCTTGAGAGATTTCCATACTGTTGATAAGACGATGTATGTCAACAAGTCCATAGTTCACTCCACAATAGAATGAATCACGAATAAGATAGTCCATTTTATCAGCATCCACTTGACCAGCTGCAATGCCACTAACAACACTATCCATTTTCTTAATTCTGCGACCTCGTACTAGATTTGCAATCCGATTCTTGGATATCCCACCATCCTCGATTATGTCACCAATTTCACTCTCTCGAATGATCCACTCTGTTACATCTTCGTGGTTCTTTCCTTGTCTTTCGATTAATGGCTCTTCGAAAACATGACTGAAAGGACCATGTCCAATATCATGGAGAAGGCCTGCAAGTCGTACCTCCTGAAGGACATCTTCTCCAAATCCTAGTTGGCCAAGTAGTCTTTTTCCAGTTAGACCTGATAGATACATAGCACCAATACAATGACCAAAACGTGTATGTTCTGCAGCTGGATATACATAGTGCGCACCTGAAAGCTGTTTGATTCTACGAAGGCGCTGATACGGTTCAGAATTAATGATTTTGGTTTCCAGTTCTGTAACACCAATAAATCCGTGAATGGGATCATTGATTTCCATATCGAACTTCATGATTATTTCCTCAGTAATGGTTCTATTTGTGGGGTTCAAATCCCCTTAAAACTCGTACAAGTTCTTCAGTAGTCTTTATTTCTGACACACAGAGGGGAAGATGTATACTATCGGCAATCTTTACTGCGAGAGGGTCAAGCTCCTTAACTCCTTGTAATATTACTGCGGCTGGCTTTACGGCAACTGACGTTCCAATCTGACTTGCCTTTATTGCCACCATTGGAGACCTTCCTGTAGAAACATTGGTTAATATTGCAGCTCTTTGAGTGGTGCCTCCATAGAGACGCAGCAACTGTTGAGGGGTCAGTGTTACAATTGCTTTGACACTATCGAGGGCAGTGTATCCGTAAATATCGCGGTCTAGAAGGCTCTTGTGTGTCAACACTTTACAATCTAATTTGTCGACTAACAGTCGTGCTGGAATAGGCACACCGAATTCTCTACTATCCAGAATCGCATCTGATGCTATCTCAGGCGTTACGAGTTTCTCCAAAGCCATAGCAATTCGCCCACCACTGGCGGCATCCATCTCAATAAGACCCTCAACAAAACGTTTGATGGTTTCAACGCGTGGCGACTTTCTTCTACCACTTTCATAATCACTAATTACTGAAGGAGAAACCTCGAGGTGTTTTGCCAAGTTTTTTTGGGATATCTGGAAACGTTCTCGCCAACGCTTCATTATTGCACCTGGATCATCTTCTGCTAGGCATATTTCTCCTGCCATTGCTTCGGCAAGCCTTTGTAACGCCTCACTCTGCTCCATACACATGATACATTCCTAGTGTAAGATAAGCATTATTGCAAAAAAGTACTAAAACTTCGTCAAGCGACGAAATTGACAGAGTTAGATACCTACCAAAGAACTCAAAGAGCTTTGCCAGGTAGGCCGTTCATATGTTCATGATGTTTTTAGTTGGGACAGCTGGATGTGGCAAGTCGGTGCTTACAGCTGCTCTTGAGGATTGGTTGGTATCATCAGAAATCAGCGTTGCTGTGGTAAATCTTGACCCAGGTGTTGAGTCCCCTCCATATACTTCAGATGTTGATATTCGAAATTA
>DAOWDY010000029.1 GCA_030638785.1 Candidatus Thorarchaeota archaeon | reverse complement strand
GTTGATGCACTAGCAACACTTTTGACAGATGCTCATCTTGTCGTTTCAGAGAGTGGAATTGCGTTACATCAACTTGATTCGTCAAAGGCTGCGATGGTAAATCTGAACTTACCAGCAGGTGTATTTCAGGAATATGTCTGTAAGGGAGAACATGACGTCTGCCTTGGGATAGACGAACTGGTTAAGGTAAGTAAGCGAATGGCAGGCGATGATAGACTGGAATTTGATCTGAATACAAATGAGCAACGATTTGAAATCAAGATGCTTGGTCAGGCTGAGCGAAAATTCAGTCTTCAATTGCTCACCCCACCTGAAGCCAGAAGCAAGAGTCCCAGTCTAAAGCATGATACAAAGGCAGAGATGTTTGCTGATTCGTTTAAACAGGCTGTGAAGGACATTGGTGTTGTCTCAAACCACATCAAAATAACTGCTAATTCAGACACAATCATGTTCAGAGGGGAAGGAGACACAGGTGAAGCGGAAGTATCACTCAAGAAAGGAGATGATGAGTCTGCTTTATTCGATCTGAAAGTAGATGGCGATTCACATGCAAGATATTCCCTAAGCTATCTCGCGGAAATTGCCAAGGCTATGGCTGGAGATAGTGTGATACTAAACTTCAGCACGAACAAACCGATTGTTGTTGAATTTGGTATTGCTGAAAGCGGTCGCATAAGCTTTGTACTGGCTCCTATCGTCGAGCAGAGATGGGAGAAGTGACACAGAGGATATTGAGGGCGAATTATGGCCCCGGACAAACGCGCTCGTACTAGAAAGCTGCTGCAGTTGATGTTTCAGGATTATTACCGAACAAATCATGATCTAGTAGATATTCCTGAGAGAGTGCAGAATAGAGAATTTGGCTTGGAAAATTGGGATTACTTGTGGGTGTGTAAACAACGAATTGAAGTGCAAGAAGATGGAAGAGAGGTCCGGAAAGGATGCGGAAGAAGTGGCAGATCTTTCTCCGAGTTTCAAGTCTGTCCTAACTGTGGTGAAAAGGGACTTCTAACAAATAGATGGTCTAGACATCATGGATTTCGTTCTCGTGATATGCTCATAGGCGAATTGGTACGTTCTGTTCCCCATAGTGTATACCACTCAGCTGCTTTCTATAAAGTCCCTGTTGCTCGTTCAATGGTAGAAAAGGGATGGGAAGGTGCTGAGCTAGTATTTGACATCGATGCCGATCATCTTGATGCACCTTGTGCCGAAAAGCATGACGCGTGGCAGTGTAGTAACACCGAGTGTGGTGAAACTGGCACAGGAGCAGCCCCAGAGAAATGTCCTGAATGTGAAGAGAACTCATTTCGGAGTCTAAAGTGGATATGTGATGAGTGTCTTGAAGCTGCAAAAGAAAACACCATGAAACTATATGATAAGTTTCTCGTGAAACACTTTGGTATTGATCCTGAGAGGATACAGTTGAACTATAGTGGACACCGAGGATACCACGTTAGGGTTAGAGACCCCAGTGTGTTCAATTTAGATTCCAACGGTAGAATGGAGATTGCTCATTATCTGACTGGAATGGGTCTCAACAGTACAATTGAATCAAAAGGCCGCTTGAGAATAAGGCCAACTGGCGAACTCAAGAATTGGCAACTCCCTGCAATTGCCAGAAAGATAGCAGATGCCATGATTGAATTCATTGATAATATTGATTCCTATGAAGGGAAAGACAAATGGGTCAAGCATATTGTAGCCCAAAAAGAGGCTGCAATAGAGGGACTCGGAAAGGAACCTCCTATGTTGAGCGCCAAGGTAATGAAAGTGGGACCCAAATATTGGCAAGAAATTGCAAACAGAGCAGCA
Organism: Candidatus Thorarchaeota archaeon; assembly: GCA_030638785.1. Classification (GTDB taxonomy): domain Archaea; phylum Asgardarchaeota; class Thorarchaeia; order Thorarchaeales; family Thorarchaeaceae; genus MP5-2226. Next base: position 6,955 of record DAOWDY010000029.1, on the reverse strand, counting down.
GCGTTCTATAGTGTTGATATCGACCAGCCCGTGACAACTGATATTCATAGAGTCATTCGTTTGATTGGAAGTCTGAACGGGAAGACCGGTTTCGCAGTTACTGAGGTCACAAGGGATGAGCTAACAGATTTCAATCCTCTAAGTGACTCAATAGTTTTTGATGAAGGTACTCTGAAAATATCAGTTCCAAAGAGAGGAATTGGAGTCCCAGAGTTTAGAGTCGGTGATTCAACCTATGGACCATTCAATGGTACTGTTGAAGAACTGCCAAAGGCTGTAGCAGTATTTATACTATGTAAGGGGATGGCAAGTGTTGAGTAAGATCGTGTACGATGATATTAAAAAAACATGGGAGGACGAAAAGAGTAATGATGCCCTCCAAGATCTTGAAGACCTTCGACTTAGTAAGATGGTAGTCTATCTCTCAAGTGTTAGACATCTTTTGGCTGAAACTCCTTCTGAGAACAGCATTCAGGTCGATCTACTGACACAGGAAGGGCTCAATATTGAATTCATGTTACGAGATCTTCTCATGCTCAGACGAACTAAGATAATGAATGCAGTATTAGGTCAGGAAAAGCCTACAGGATCAATGACTCTTGCTGAGGAGGAGTTTTACAACCGAGTGTTAAGAGGTGTGACAAGTCATTCCGATTTTGTTGAGGAGGTACTTGCAGGAACACCTGCACCAACAATGAAACGTTCTAAAAAGAAGAAAAAGGAAAAAACCCCAACTGAGAAGAAGCCGCCTGATTCTGATGAGATGGAGTATGTTATGGTGAGATTTCTACGCTCAGTGGAAGAACCATTTATGGGTCTGGATGAAGTAGCCTATGGACCATTTCAAGAAGAAGATATTGCAACAATACCCACAGCCAATGCAAAGAGCTGGCTCAGAGATGGTACGGTTACAAGAGTTATGCCTTCAAACGCAGAGGGTGGTGGATAGGGTGAACACCACTCCCGAGGTGCAGTTTGCAAAAATCATCGAAGGAATAGATCAGAAAGCGCGTTTCTCAGAAGAGGCATTCGAAAAATTGCTTGTGGCACTCACAGGCGCGTTTAGACTCTTAGATGGAAAACAATCAATGTTAGCGGCTTTGCAAGGAAACCCAGAAGATATCCAAGTATATATTCTCAAATTGCTAGGGCAGGTAAGAGTAATGGTATCTGAGGGATATGATAATCTGAAAACGGATATTCAAATCATTGTTCAACAACTGGAAAAGGTTTGAAACTATTATAACAGAAAGCTCTAAGAGGGCGCACCTAGACTCTCTCTGTATGGACACTGGTCGAGAGTGGATTCTGATAATTACAATGGCAATCTGTATGGCGTTAGGTCTTGTTGGGGCTCTAATGTATCCACTTAACGAACAGAGCATTCTAGTAATTTTAGGCTACGAAGGTCTGCTGATTTTAGGAACTTTTGGCATTCTTCGATTGATTCAAAAAAGAGCTCTTGAAGATTGGTAGACCAAACGAGCCTCCTGCAAACTCTTAATATGGGCTTCAGTTTTGTTTCTCCATCTAACATTTTTCACCAGTCACTATGATGGTGGTTGATAGGTCATGACCGAAGCAGATGAGAAAGATGGGCCTCCAGTCGTCTTGGTGGATCCCATAGACATGTCCAAACTTGATTCTGAATTCAGGAATGAAATCAAGTCTATGCCATATGGCGATGAATTGAATGCATGTTTTGCATGTTCAACATGTACAGCAGCCTGTCCAATTGCGAATGTTTGGACATACAAACCACACCAGCTTATCCGTATGATAATTCTGGGAATGCGAGAGGAAGTGTTGTCCTCGGACGAGATTTGGCTCTGTTTGACATGCTTCCAATGTCAGGAACGTTGTCCGCAAAAAGTGCGGGTGACGGACATTTTCTTCGACTGTAAGAATCTGGCAGCCGAAGAAAGTAAGATTCCTGAGACTATTGTTGGTCTTGCAAAAACACTGATGGAAAAGGGTCAGCTCTATGAAGTAACAGCAGACTGGGAAAGAGAGGATATGGACCTAGAACCTGCAGTTCCAGGCCTTTCAACAAACGAGTTTAAGGATATCATCAAGGCCACACGAACAGGAAAGATTGTTGGAGGAGAGGAATAAGATGCCATCATACAATCTCTACATGGGCTGTAGTGTGCCAGCTAACTACCCAAATTATGAAGCTGCAATGCTCAAAGTGGCCAAGGAACTCGGAATGGAACTTGAGTATATGGAAGGAGTAGCCTGTTGCGGAAGCCCTAATCTTCGAGCAATAGACTTCATGGGCTGGTTGACGGTGAATGCAAGAACAATTGCTATTGCAGAGAAGAATGGTCATGATATTGTAACTCCTTGTAATGGTTGTTTTGCCTCATTGAAAGATGTCTATCACCATCTCAAACACGATGATGCTCACAAGAAGCAAGTTAATGCTGTATTGAAGAAAGAAGGCTTGGAATTCAAGGGAATTTCAAAACCGCGACACTTTGTAGAAGCACTCTACTCAGATATAGGCATTGAAGAGATTCAGAAGAAAATCACCAAGCCTCTAGACGGTGTTGGAATAGCCATTCATTATGGGTGTCATGTTCTTAGACCTAAGGACGTGACTGAGTTTTCCCCTGAGATTTATCAAGAGCTTGTAAAAGTGACTGGCGCCACGGTCATTGACTATCCCTTATGGAAGCAATGCTGCGGTGCTACGGTATTGCCAGTCAATGAAGAACTTGCGATCAGACTTGCACGTGACAAACTAAAATCCATGACTGAAGCAGGAGCTGTGTTTGCTACGGTTGCATGCCCTGCATGTGGAAACCAGTTAGACTTGCAACAATTAGGACTCAAAGAATCATATGGTGAAGAATACAATCTTCCTGTACTGTTGTACCCACAGATTCTGGGCCTCGCCATGGGAATGGATGAAGATGATGTAGGACTTTCCATGAACAGAGTGCCAGCAGGCTCAATCATTGAGCATTTGACGGAATGAGGTGTAATAACTGATGTCAGATCCGGTCCTCATCATAGGCGCTGGAGTAGCTGGTCTCACCGCAGCCGTGGAGCTAGCAGACTCAGGAGTTAACACCATTGTTGTGGAAAAACTTCCAACTGTAGGAGGGAATGCACTTGATCTATACAAGGCGTTCCCAACTGACGATTGTTTCTACTGCTTCGAAGGTAATCGTTGGCGTCCTGGAATCAGAAAGTGTTTCTACAGAAGTGCACTCATTGATCAGCCCAATATGGACCTCAAGATTAATTCGTATGTCGAACAGATAACCGGAAACTCTGGGAAATTCGAGGCTACAATACATGTTGGCCCTGAATACATTGATGCCAAGAAATGTATCATGTGTGGACTTTGTATAGAGTATTCCAGTGCTTTCTCCCTAGTGTCACCCCAATGCCAACCTCAGGCGGTCACATATGATCCAGACAAGGCAGATGAGGGGGATAAGAAAGCAGTAGAAGAATGTCCTACAAAGGCAATCAACTTGGATGCACAACCGAAGAAAGAAACTGTATCAGTTTCTGATGTTGTCATAGCAACAGGTTATCATGAAATGAAACCAGTCAATGTGGATGAGTATAGCTATGGCAAGCATCCAAATATTGTAACTCAGCTCGAATTGGCACAAATTCTTGATCCAATTGGTGCAACAGATGGCAAACTTCTTCGTCCATCTGATGGAAAACCTGCAAAACGAGTGATGATGGTTCAGTGTGTAGGTAGTCGAGATGAGAACTATTACCCATATTGCTCCAAGATATGCTGTGTATACGCTCTGAAACACGCAAATATCTTGACTGAAGAACGCGATGCCAGCCAGGTGAGTGTCGTCTACATGGACATTCGGACCTATGATAGTCACGAACGCTATTACCGAGAGGCAAGAGAGAATGGTGTCGAGTTTGTACGTGGGCGAGTAGCTAGAGTTGAACCTAAAGATGAAAATGAGCTCGATATCATTGTCTACGATTCTCTTCTAGACAAGTATCTCAAGTTCACTGTGGATTTGTTTGTGCTTTCCTCTGCACTTGAACCTCCTGAGGGAATGGATAACATAATCGATTCACTTGGACTTAATGTAGCAAGCGGCTTTATTGCACCAGCGGACCTCGTTTCAGAAAACGAAGTTGTTGCTGGTGACCATATCTATGCGTGTGGTACTGCTCTGGGTCCAGCTGAGGTGCCCGAAAGTGTCACGCAGGCAAGAGCTGTGGCATCAAAGATTCTTCAGAACAGGAAGTGATTCAATGACTGATAAGAAGAAATCACAACTGATTCTATGCACCTGTGGTAAACAGCTCAATCTCGATTTTGATTCCCTGTCTGCAGACCTTGGGAAGATCTCAATGACAGAAACTGTTACCATCCATGACACCTGTTGTCAGGAAGATGGGTTAGAGAAAATTGCAGAGATTATGAAGAAGAAGGATACTCCCCTAGTTATTGGTGCCTGTACAAATCAAAAACTACAGCCTCGAATTGACCAATTCTTGAAGCAAAAGGGTATTGATCCTTCAAGAGTTCGCTATGTCAACATCCGTGAACATTCTGCTTGGGTACATCCTGACAAACAAGAGGCTACAGAAAAGGCACTAGGAATGCTTCGAGGCGGTATCGCTTCTGCAGCTAGTTCCTCAGTCTTACCAATTGAGGAGAAGGAAATTCCCAACCATGTTACTGTCATCGGAGGCGGAATTGCTGGGATTGAGACTGCACTAAGTCTAGAAAATCTTGGATATAATGTAACCCTCATAGAAATAGACGATAAACTCGGAGGTCATGTTCTTAATCTGCCAGTTGTCGCACCCACCGGAAAACCAGGTGCTGAGATACTGAAGGGTAGACTTGAGGCTATTGAGAAGAGTGAGAATATTACAATCATGACTCAAACTCAGGTCAAGTATTTCGAGGGAGAGATGGGTAATTTCACGGTTAACTACATCAGTAACGAAAAAGAGGATGAACTACAAACCTCGGCTGTTGTCATGGCTACTGGATTTAAGGAATTTAAACCTACAATGATGGATGAGTATCGTTATGGTAAGAATCCAGATGTTGTCACACAATATGAGCTCTCTAGCATGCTGACGGAAGGTAGTTTCAAGAAACCCTCGGATGATGGCGAGGTGAAAGAGGTTGTCATGGTCCAATGTGTTGGAAGTAGATCAGAAGACTACAAGAAAGACTGTAGCAAACTCTGTTGTACATTTGCTATCGATAATGCGATTGCAGTCCTTGAGAAGAATCCGGATGCAAATATTCGTGTTGTGTACATGGACATCCGTGTACCCTTTGAAAACGAGTTGATTTACAAGGAATCCCGCGAGAAAGGTGTAGATTACATTCGAGGACGAATCAGTATGGTCTGGGAAAAGGATGGTCAGACCTATATCAAGATCTATGACTCGCTTCTGAATCAGTACTTTGAAGTTCCTGCTGACTTGATTGTGCTCTCTTCTGCCATTCTACCCCCTGATGGCATGGCTGAACTTTCAGAGACCCTAGGATACATCTTAGATGATGGAGGCTATGTCAAGGAGCTTTATGGAAAACTTCGTCGAAATGAAACACGCAGGAGAGGTGTTGTTGCTGTTGGTGCAGTGACTAGACCCCAATTCGTGTTCGAAGCTGTGACTGATGCACAAGCTGCGGCACTTGTACTTCATAATGAGTTGCAAGGTGGGAAGATTAAGACTGTTGCTCGTGGAGCAGTGCTGAATGTAGATGACTGTGTTGGTTGTAGCCTCTGTGCCCAACAGTGTCCACGCGGTGTTCCTCTTATGATTGAACAGCCAGAAGAAGAAGAGGATGAAGAACAAAAGATACTCTTCAAGGCAGCCATTGATACCTTGAACTGTCATGCGTGCGGGGTTTGCCAAAGCCTCTGTCCCTCGGCTGCTACACAGTTGAATTTCCTTAGTAATGAGCAGTTATGGGATCAAGTTGAGGCTACTTTGGAAGATGCTAGTGGTGAAAATCTCATCACATTGTGCTTCTATTGTGAAGAGTGTTCTGTTTCTACAATCGATATTGTTGGAACACGAAAGATGGAGTATCCTGCAAGTACTCGATTAATTCCAGTTCCCTGTGCAGGAAGAGTGAGTATCATTGACATATTAAAAGCGCTAGAGTGTGGTGCTGCCACTGTAATGATTGCTGCGTGTGAACACGATCGCTGTCACATCGGCGGAACTGGTAATGAGATTGCTCAGGTCCAGGTGGATGTTGCCCAAGATATTCTAAATGCCATCGGCTGGAAGGGTGAGAGAGTCGAGATGTTTAGAATGTTCAGTGCAGAGCCAGAACGCTTCACTAATGCAATAATTGAGATGGTGAAACGTGCTACTAAATTTGCCCAGTCGCCCGTTCATAAGGGCACAGCAGGAAAATATGAGGTGGCAACCAAATGAGTGGCGAGGCTGTTGTAAAGGAAATTGCACCTAAGCGAAAGCGAATGATGGACATGATTCTAGTCCTAGGGGGATTAAAGGAAGAAACAGCTATTCCTCTCAGCAGGGTTAGTGAAGAGGTTGCTCAACTAAAACAGGATATTCAACCCCTCGTCAAAGATATCTTGGATTTTCCTGATACTTACTTTCAGGACTTCTTTGAAACGGTGAAAAAGAACGACTTGGCCAATTTGGTAACAGATAGAGGCGTTCTGACTGAGGGAATTGCGAATCTTGAGATAGCACTGAATCAGAATGGTTCCTCGGGACTTTCGAGCCTTCTTGAAATATTAAAGAACAAACATGACTCAATGGCACAAAAGGAAGACACATCTCAGGTTGCGTTAGATGGTGATGTTGCAAGTATTCTTACACCACTACCTGAATTCATTGCCAATGCTAAGACAATAGTTGATGGATTTGAAGAACAGGCCAAGGCAGATGAGGAAGCTGCACAAAAGGAACTGGACGTGCTGACAGAAACCTTCTCGTCATTGATAAC
>DAOWDY010000203.1 GCA_030638785.1 Candidatus Thorarchaeota archaeon | reverse complement strand
TCGACGGACATCTTTTCCAGGTCAATATCCAATGGAGTCGCCTGCCTGTGTTTGTGTGTGGTACAAAAAATAATATGAGACAAACCTTTTTAACATTTATCCCACACTCTATGCGTGGCTTGTACTCCATGAAAGAACGACTGGAATTGGTACTGAAAGACCGTGATGTCATAGCCGGGAAAATAGATCCAGCAATTATTGTGGACAGACGTGTCTTTCTCGAAATTTCAACTGAGAACAAGAACTTTGACATGAAGAAGGCATTAGCAGCACTGAATGTAATGTCAAAGAGTGGCTGGAAACTAGTGAGTTATCAATCTACTTCCAGAGATAGTGGATTTGTGCTTGAAAAGGCATCATGAAGACTTACTTCTTCATCTTGCTCTCACCATAGAAGAGCTCGCCTAAGCGTTGCATGGTATCTCGAACGCAGTCTTTGTTTCCACTTACCTGTAGATGCCTATCCCCATCAAGCTGAATCAATACGCCACATTCTTCTGCAATCTCGCTCACAACTTCAACAGGTATCTCATCAGGCAGTCTGATTCTGAAGAACCCTATATCCTTCTCTCTTGGTAGATCTGAGATTGGAATAGGCTTTTCTTCCATCTTTGGTACAATCGCACCATCAAGAGCATCCTGAAATTTCTTCTGCCATTCCGTCCTCTTCTCAACACCCTGCTTCTCCTCAATCCAGACCATCATTGTTTCTCGGAGTCTGAGCATCTTGAGTTCCATCTCATCTCTCAACTGTTTATCCGCATTGTGTTGAACACCGATATCAGCCTCGAAGGACCGGAGGTATTCTAATGTCATCTTTGAATTCCTGAGGTCTGCAAATGTCAGGTCAGGTATGAAGGTTCCAGTTGCCTGAAGTTCCCCAAGTAGGTCATTGAGTACCATCCAGCCAGCGTAAAGGCCATCAAGTGAGACCATATCGAATCACTCCTGGAGCATCTCTTCTACCTGTTCGAGGAAGCTCTGTTCACGCCACCAACGGAGGTCTCGTGCACCTGTTGGGCAGATGGCAGTGCACGCACCGCATCCCTCACATCTCATCTCATCAGTGACACTCTTCTTCACGCCAGGACTAATCTCAATCATCGAAACCGCATCATACGGACAGATCTCAGAGTAATGACAAAGATCGCATCCCACACAGAGGTCTTGGTCGACATCAGCTGTCAATAATTCAATCTCAACAGTTCCCAGGTTTAGTGGGGCTGAAGCCTCGCTTGCAGCCGCTCTCGCCTGATTGATTGAGTCCTGAACATTCTTTGCGTAGGTGACTCCCAAGAAAACACCTGGTACTGTGGTTTCAACAGGTCTGTACTTCATGTGCATCTCAGCTAAGAAACCATCTTGTCCTCGATTGATACCTATTGCTTTTGCGAGGTCATCAACATCATGTGGAGCCTCAAGACCCAGTGCAAGAACAACCATATCTGAACGGATCCTGAAAGTTTCTTGTGAGAGTGTATCATAGATTGTGATGATTGCTTCATCAGAATCTGGAGCCTTTTCCACAGTAATCGGATTCTCTCTTACCCAACGCAAGTATGAGACGCCATTCTGGCGGTTCTCTCTCCACATCTCTTCCATGCCTGATGCATATGGTCGGATGTGTTCCTTGTAGGCTGAGAATATCTTGATGTCAGGGAACATCTCATTGAGCTCGTGCTGCATGGTTATTATAGCAGAGCAGCATACCCTTGAACAGTGTTTGTTACCCTCTCCAGGTGTCTGTCTTGAACCAACACAATGGATGAAGACTGGATTCTTCGGAGGTTTCTTGATCTCTCCGCCTCGGAGTTTACGTTCGAGCTCCAGAGTTGTCATCACTGCTGGTACTTCGCCGTAACCGTACTCGTTCTGTTTGGGTTCATAGGTATCTGTACCAATGGTGATAACCATTGTTCCGATTCTATGGACAGTTTCTTCCTTGGTTTCAAGATTCTGCACGGTGATATCATAGTTTCCGTAAGATCCGTCACGCTTCACAGATGTGGAATTGAAAATGATATTGATTCGTTTGTTCTTTTCAGTACGAGCGATGAGGTCGCTGACTATATCCTCTGCACTCTCCATCTTCGGAAAGAGTCTGTACAAATCATTCAACCTTCCTCCGAGTTTGTCTGTCTTTTCAACGAGGATGACCTCATAGCCTTTCTGTGCAACATCAAGGGCCGCAGTCATCCCTGAAACTCCTCCACCCACAACCATAGTTGTTCTGGTGACTTCAACTTCCTTAATGGGGACAACTTCATTGTTGATTGCTTTGGCAACCCCACTGCGAATCATATCCTGAGCTTTCTCTTGCCTCTCGTCCCTACTGGCTTGAGTGTTTACTAGGGTTAGATGTTCTCGGAGTCCTACGGGCCCGACAAGATAGTATGGGGAGAGACCTGCAGCTATCAGTGCTCGTCTGAATGTTTCCTCATGTTGGAGGGGTGAACATGAACCAACCACAACACGGTTGAGTTTGTGTTCCTTGATGGCATTGGTAATGAGTTCTTGACCTGGGTCTGAGCACATGAAGAGGTAGTCAGTTGAATAGGCTACATTGGGCAAGTCCTTGGCCCACTCTGCAAGCCCAGGTGAGCTGATTTCGTTTCCGATGATTCCGCCGCAGTGACAAATGAATACACCAACACGTGGTTCATCGACAATCTCTGCCGGGGGGATCTCTGGCACTATGGCAGGTACTGGGATTGGTAGGTGAGAATGAGCGGCGATTGCTGCACCCTTTCCCTCGTTTACAGTATCAGTTCCATCCTTAGGACCATGTGCACAGCCAGCGACATATACTCCAGCACGGGTGGTTTCGACACCGTGTGCATTGGAATGTTTTTCCTTGACATAACCAAAGTCATCAATCTCAATCTTGAGGGTCTTTGCGAGTTCCTCTGAACCCTCGCTTGGTCTGAAACTTGCATTGAGAACAACCATTGAGATATCTTCAAGCTCGATGATTTCTCCTGTTTCCGTGTTCTCCATCTTGATGCTCAGATCATGCGTATCTGGGTCCTCGTAGATCTCAGCCACACGACCTCGGATGAAGTTGATACCTTGATTGTGTTGACTATCCCAGAGGAACTCCTCCAGTGCCTTTCCTGCAGTACGCATGTCCATGTATGTGTAGATAATCTCACAGTGGTCTTCGGGATAATGCATTCGAGTGACCTGTGCGAGCTTCAATCCGAAAGAGCAACAGACTCGATTGCAGTGCTCGCTGTGACCTGAGATATTCTCCCGGACATCTCTACTTCCTACACAGTTGACGAACACAATTTTCTCAGGTTCCTTCCCATCGGAAGGCCGGATCATATGGGAATCTGTCGGTCCAGTTGGATGGGTCTGTCGATCATATTCGAATGAAGTGATGACATTTGGGTAGATGCCATAGCCATATTCTGTGTAATCTACAGGCTTGTACTCTTGAAAACCAGTTGCAACAATGATGGAACCCACGTTCAGCTCTGTCACCTTGTCTTCATCATCGTACATTATGCAGTCCTGAGGACAGACTCCTGCGCATGTTCCACAACCAATGCATGATTCCTTATCGATGGTAGCGATGAGTGGGACCTGTTGGGGGAAGTTCATGTATATTGCTTTACGAAGTGAGAGACCCTGATCATACTCATTTGGCACTTCTACAGGACATGAACGAATACAGAGCTGGCAACCTGTACACGTCTCTGCGTTGACATAACGAGCTTTCTTGCGGACTGTGACATTGAAGTCACCAGATCGTCCCCCTACCTTCTCTACTTCAGATAGAGGATGAATCGTGATATTTGGATGCTTTCCAACAAAAGATGTGAGTGGGGTCATTACGCATGCCGAACATTCGAGCATGGGAAATATTTTGTACACAGCCACATAGTTCCCACCAATATTCACACTTCTCTCAATGATGTGTGCATGGTGGCCACCATTAGCAAGGTCCAGTGCTGCGCTGATTCCAGCCATTCCTCCACCAATGATGAGAACATCAGTTGGCTTGGAAGGTGCATCCGATTTTGGTGCAGATTCGCTGACCATAAGACAGAGTCTCCAGCAGGGATTACAACAAGAGCGAGGGCTATCTGAGGGATATAATCTTTCTGTCCCGACTTTATTTCAGTCTGTACATTGTTAAGAAAGTTATTTGTAATTACAACAACGTTTATTATAACTAAACAATAGTTAATTACAGGGTTGGTCATGGTCCCAATTGAAACTTTTCAGATAATATCGCTAGTCCTTTTGGTAGTAGCAATACTGTCAACATATTTTGCAAATAGCAAGAGTGGAGGCGATGGGGAACGCTCCTATGATGCAATTGAGGTTGTTAAGCTGCCAAAAATGGTTGATCTTCTCTGGTTGGTAACTACGCTCATCTTACCATTTGTTTTCGTAATCATTCTTGTTGCTGTTCCAGATATCATCTATGGAAAAATAGGAACTGTAATGTTTCAAGGTGATATCATTGTCCAAATATTGGGGTTGATGATAGCTTCTTTCGGTCTTATTCTACTGATATGGAGTGGAAGAACTCTTGGGATGTTCGATATCGGAGATATTGCTCTTGATAGGGACCATCTCCTGATTGATACAGGGCCATATGCAAGAATCCGCCATCCCGGTTATACCGCAAACGTATTACTCAATTTCGCATTGGTTCTCTATTCGTTGAATCTTCTATTCTTGATCAATTTCTTCATTGTCGTTGCATTGTCTGTATATCGCGCACAACTGGAGGAGCAATTATTGGCCTCAGAGATCGGGTTTGGTGAGCAATACAAGGAGTATATGAAACGAACTGGTAGATTTCTACCAAGCCTCTGATGTTAGTGGATATCTTCTCTCTCGGTGAATCTTTCATCAAGAAAGGCAAGGCGCTCCTCCCATCTAGGTTGTCTAATTGCAGTTGAGAGGGAAGTTCTTCAGCATATTGGGTGGAGATCGATTCTCCGTTTCCATTATTGTCTCTGATTCGCAACATGTTGAGTTTCTCTCAGATTCAACCTTTGTGAAATCGCTCTAGCCTGATACAATGCAATACTTGCGGGAGCAACAGCGAAAAACGCAAGAAGAATTGGTACTGCAGGATCATTTCTCAAGCCTCTGTAAGACCGTTCAACAACAACATTGAAACTCACAGAAGTATCGGAATCGATTTTGCGTATTTCTATGAAGTGGCTAGATTCCTCCATAATAGAAATCTCAATTCGGAAATCGTTAAACGAAGTCACCGATCCTAATACTATCAAGAAACGTTGGTCCTCCCTTGTACGAATTCGGACTGGTTCCTCTGTTCTGAATTCGACAACTTTGATTCTGAACACACTAGAGTACCCGTGTATATAATCCATCAAATCAACTGTAATTTCGGGTGATGAGTCAGTGAGGTTGTATGTAAAATCATGTGTAGTTGTTTCTGTCAAACCTCTCGATTCAAAACTTCCATGCGTACTACCGTAAATTAAGGGCATAGCAAGCATTGCACTGACACTAATTAGCACAATTATTGCGAGAGGACCTTCACGTCTTCGCCATCGTTTTTGCCCCTGAGGTCCTTTGCAGTTTCTCTCAACTTTGAGTATTAGAAAAATTCCGATAATGAATAGTGCTGCACCATACAGGAAGTATGGAGGAGGCATTACGTAGAACACATCGAGAACCACGTAGTACCAAGAAATCAATTTGAAGGAGACTTCAACATTAGCATCCTGTATAAAGAAAATCAGGGTGATTATTCGATTACCGCCATCAATTACAATGCCATCGTCAACAATTTTACTAACATCACTGATATTCAGTATAGTTCCACGATCGTCATCAAACGCGAAAATATTCACAGGAGTGCCATTAGTGTTTACATCTGTGATCGTAGCTTTGACTATATGTCTAGTTACGTTCACTTGGAAAGATGGTGATTCATCGGTTAGTATGAAAGCATACTCTTCAGTATCAGGATACTCATACGCTAGCGACCTTGGGGGTATCCAAGGTCCCTGTACCATTATCAATGAACCAAATATCATCAGCAACGTGATTGGGATGATTGCTCTGTTACGACAAGAACTACTCACTCGTACTCCACCTTATCCCACGCACCGAGTCATTTGTAGATACTCGTAAATTGATATAATTCTACTTCTGTAAGAAATATTCTCATCTGAATGTAAATGAGTAACTGGTTATTCAGGAGCACTAGGCTTTTGTTCAATAGCCGCAGAAACAAGTTCTTTCATTCTAACAAGCTGACTTCTGACCTTCACGATTCCCTCTTTTGTGATCATTACTATTGTAGTTGGTTTTAGCTCTACAAAGTGTTTGGTTATTTTGACCAGATTCTTGTCCTGTAATTTCCTCAAGTGGCTTGATAGGTTCCCTGAGGTCAGATTGAGTTTCTTCTGAAGTTGTGTGAACTGCGCGTTTTGAGTGAAGTAGAGGTAGACTAGAATAGAGAGTCTTGCGGG
>DAOWDY010000157.1 GCA_030638785.1 Candidatus Thorarchaeota archaeon | reverse complement strand
GGTCTTCATGTAGGGGAAGTTGAACCCAAAGATCCCGGTGATGAGAATTGTGACGATGGTTCTTGTGACCCAGCATCTAGTCCAGCTATCACACTAAATCAGAGCAGTTTGCTCAGGAAATGTCTTGATGCTGTCAAGAATGCCCTTGGCGAATCGGTAAATATCGAAGTTCTGAATTATGAAGATTCGTCCAGTACAGAACGTGGGATAGAGATACTGAATAATGCGCTAGAGTTGGCTGGGACTGAACCGCTTGACTCGCCAGAACGTTTTACGATGTTTGTTAATTCTTCTGCGCCACTCTTTGTTATCGGGAATAGAATTGCATTCACAGGTGCTGTTCCTCCCAGTCCACAAGTCGTTAGTCGAGTAAAGGCAACCCTGCGAAAACGGTAAGATATCCTAGAGGGAATTGCTTTTGAGGAGGTCCCACTCTCGAACCTTGGTATAATTTGACAGACACATGGAAGTACAAGGGACCCATTTTTGATGCCCACTCACACATTGGAAACATTGAGGACATCGACAAACTCGTAGAAATTGGAAACTCTCTTGGAATAACTACTCGGATTGGAATAGTCCACACCAAGGAAGGATTTGAGGCAGCCCGAGAGCACTATCCAGAAGGAATCGTGTTTGCCAAGTATCTATCCCTTGGAGATATTGCACAATACAATATCCAACCTATCATAGATGAGATATCTAAACTCAAAGACGAGGGTTACTCTCTGGCAAAGACATGGTTCGGTCCTCGCTGGCGTGATTATTATGAATCCGTTCCAGGTGGATTCCGACTTGATGATGTTCGTCTTGAACCAATCTTTCAGACCTTAGAAGATGAAGATGTGCCCATCATAACTCATGTTGCTGACCCTGACACCTACTATGCGTCACATTATCAAGATTCGAAGAAATATGGGTTCAAGGATGATCATCTGAAACAGTTAGAGAATGTTCTAGTGCGACATCCCCGTGTGAAGTTCCAGATTCCCCATTTTGGCTCACAACCAGAGATACACAGATTATCCAATCTCTCTAGATGGCTGGATACGTTCCCAAATGTCTACATTGATACAGCTTCATCGCGATGGATGGCTCGAGAACTGAGCAAAGACACTAAGAAGTCACGTGATTTTATGATGCGTTATCAAGATCGAGTCCTGTTCGGTACTGATGTTTCCTCGAATGAAACTTCGCGAATCAACTACAATGGACGAGTGAAGGCGCAACGAATTCTCTGGGATACTGATGTCAAGAACACTCCTCTGCCATTTACTGACCCAGATACAAAGGACTCTGGAGGGACATTCATCAATGGTCTCGACCTGCCTCTCACTGTACTTCGAAAGTTGTATTGGGCGAACGGAAATCGAATCTACATGACCTGAATCGACAGAAGAAGTGGTGCGTCTGCCGGGACTCGAATTACCGTTCCCCTCAGGAATTGAAAGGAATAATAACGTGAAACCATGTTATCCTTATACAATGGTGTTGTATATGCAACAACTCAAAGAAATACACTATAGATTTGTCATTTTTCTTTCTGTAATCCTCTCTCCTATGGTGTATTTGGTTTCCGGAGTCGTTAATTGGGTGCAACCTCCACCATTAGGTGGTCTAGTCTTTATCTTTGGTGAATTATCTTGGTTCCCTTTTCATATTCATAATCCAATACATACTCGGCATTTTCTTGAATTTACTTACTTGCTTCTGATATGGTTGTTAGTCGGAACCTATCTCACTCTTAATTTTCCACATAGGACCGGAGAGAGGACCACTCTAATTGGACACTTGGCTGCTTTTGGTCTTCTAATAGTGACACCGTATCTCGTATTTGTCGATTATACATTTGTTCTACTCATACCACTTCCGATCACTCCAATCCTCTCTCTTCTAGTTCTGGGGATATACATTAGGAATCAAGAACATAATAATGCGAACTAGAAGAAGAAGTGGTGCGTCTGCCGGGACTCGAACCCGGGCCGGATCCGTGGCAGGGATCCATCATAGCCCCTAGACAACAGACGCGTGAGAACAATCCGACATTGAGAGCGTTAAAAAGTTTCCCGAATGTATCAATTATTATGAACTACTTGAAGTCGCATATTCATCTTGCAGGTAACTTATATGCAGGCAAAAAACTGAATCAAGCTGAACTGGAATGGAAATGAAATGCCAATCATAAGAACACCGGATGAAAGATTTGAAAATCTATCGGACTTTCCATATGAACCTCATTATGTAGAAATAAAGGGATTAAGAGTTCATTTTATCGATGAAGGTGAAGGAGATATAATCCTGTGTCTCCATGGTGAACCTACATGGTCTTACCTGTATCGAAAGATGATTCCGCTACTAGTCAAAGCTGGGTATCGAGTAATCGCACCAGATTTCATTGGGTTTGGTCGATCAGATAAGTACACAGAACAATCAGAATACAGCTTTGGACTCCATTACGATACGATAGAGGACTTTATTGTTTCTCTTGATTTTGCAAACATTACGCTGGTATGCCAAGATTGGGGCGGTTGCATCGGATTAACGGTGGCAGCTATGAATACTGATTATTTCGCACGTCTTGTGATCATGAATACCTTTCTTCCAACTGGAGAAGAAAAACTAAACAAAGGGTTTCTAGATTGGAAAGAAATTGTCAAACGTACCCCTGACTTAATCGCAAGCCGTATCGTGCAAAGAACGACGATTTTAGGCAAAAACCTTCCCCCAGAGGAGTTTGCTGCTTATGATGCCCCTTTTCCGGATAAACGCTACAAGGCGGGCATGCAGGTTTTTCCACTTTTAGTCCCTATAACACCTGATATGCAAGGTGCTACTGAGATGAAAGAAGCACGCAACCGCTTGGCGAAATGGAATAAGCCTGCAATCATTATGTTTTCTGATAGTGATCCTGTAATGGCTGGTTATGATAGTTTCTTTCGGGAACTCATACCAACCGCTAAGGAACAACCGCAAATTACAATTAAGCAGGCAAGTCACTTCCTTCAAGAGGATAAAGGCGAAGAAATTGCCCAAAATATCGTCGATTTCTTAAAACGAACTCCATTACCTTAAGACTGTCCTTGATTTAGGAGAAGAAGAATTGGCGGGTTTCTGACGGGGTTAAAGGTTGCCACATAGCTCACCAATTTTCTGAACATGTAAGCATGTCATACTGAATTAGGATTGCAATAAGACATGTGTCGAAGGTCTCAAGTGCAAAGAAAAGTATGCGACCATATGCCTGATTCTTTGGAATCCTCTAGTCGAATTGATTGGATTGATGTGTCCAAAGGTATCGGTATAATTCTAGTAGTCTTGGTTCATTCCATTATCCCCCTAATCAATCCAGTAACTACTCACCTCAGCAGTTTTGCTATCCCTCTCTTCTTTGTGTTAGCAGGTCTGACGTATGATTCTGAGAAACATCGATACAAACTGAAGCGAATTGCTAAAGTGAGAGGCAGGCAGTTCATGGTACCTTACTTCTGTCTGTACTCGATAATCATGGTAATCTTCTATCTAATACCGAATGCAGTGGAATCATACTTGACACCTGACCAGGTTGTATTCTGGTTTTTCTATGGTAGTGGTCCACCAGACCAATCAACACATCTCTGGTTCTTACCTGTCCTCTATTTTGGCTTCATATTGTTCATCCTGCTTGATCGTATCCTAGTTCCAGTGTCAAGGTGGACTCGATTACTCCTGATACCGAGCCTTGCAATCATAGCAGTTGGCATCAATTCGTTATTCGCTCCCATGCTTGTACCATGGCATCTTGGTTCTATTCTAATATCTACAAACTTTATGCTGATAGGAAACGAGATACGAATAGCCTATGGAATGAGACCTTGGTTAACGCGATCAAGAATCCTCGATATTGTCCTTGCAATAATGGCAGCAGCAGTAGTTGTTTTTCTTTCAGAGATAAATGGATTCACTGACATTGCCGTTGACAACCTAGGAAACAATGTTTGGTTTTATCTAATCAACGGCACACTTGGTTCAGCTGTTCTATTCATACTTGCGAGTCTGATAGCATTTCACCTTAAGTCAGCAAGAAGGACATTAGTGCTTCTCGGTAATGCGTCTCAAGAAGTATACGAATTCCACCCTCTTACATTCCTTCTAGCGACACCCCTCATGCTACTTCTTGGTTGGCCCCTTGGTGATATCAATGCCTCTTTTGATGCCCTTTGGTTTGTGAGATTTTCTGCAGGCATATTCGTATCCCTGATTGCTGTACTTTATCTAATCCGAAAGAACGGATTTCTCTCTCTAGCGTTTACAGGATATCGTCAAAGAAGTCGCTAACAACTAATAGAAGCAAGTTCACTTGCGTACGTAATGGAGTCAAAGTTAAGAGCATTTCAGTCAAAGTCTGAATGGGTGCAGTTGATGAATGGTGGAAATGATCTCGAGAACCTCAAGAAGGATATCATGACTGACATCTATCATAATCGAATGCTATTGACGTCTGAGCGGGATCGTCAGGAGGGCTGGAAACTCATCTCGGGTCTCTGGAGTCCATTCTACATCCAACTGCGTCTGATTAGCTCATTTCCTGAAACCTTGTCGAAAGTAGGTCGAGCGATGGCACAGATGATCAAAGAGGAAGCACCACATGTTAACAAACTGGTCGGAATCGCTTTCGCAGGAGTCCCAATAGCCACTGCTGTTTCTCTCGAGTCAGGCATTCCCGCAGTTCATACTAGAAAACTAACTGGAATCAAGACTGAGGAAGATCTACAGAACGCCTTACTCTCATATGGTCAGCATGCACTTGTTGAGGGTGTAATAGAAGATGGAGATATCTTCTGCCTCATTGATGATCTTGTAACAGGTCTTACCAGTAAATTAACAGCACGTGCACAAGTCAAGGCTGAGATAGACCGCCGAGGTGTCCAGAATACAACATGTGACGATATTGCAGTACTCGTCGATAGGCAGCAAGGGGCTACTCAGGCTGCACAATCAGCTGGAATGAAACTACACACTCTGA
This sequence comes from Candidatus Thorarchaeota archaeon, assembly GCA_030638785.1. Lineage (GTDB taxonomy): Archaea > Asgardarchaeota > Thorarchaeia > Thorarchaeales > Thorarchaeaceae > MP5-2226. The sequence continues at coordinate 3,026 of DAOWDY010000157.1, read as the reverse complement.
TTCGCTTCGTTGACGAGGGTTTACCGTTGCTCAAAGGCCATATGCCAGATAGTGAGCACGATATTGTGTCTGAATATCTTGCAGACCCACAAGCATTTCAAAAATAGCGATTTGTCTGGCAATTCATGACAGAAACCCCTATCTTTCACCAATCACTGCATATTGAGGTTGGCCTTGACCGATGTTAATCCATTGAATGCAATGTTGAAGCTTGCATTAGCGACAGCCAAATCCCAGTACAAGTTTTTCCTTCGCACTGCTGAGAATTCAGAAGTTGCAGAAGTAAAGGCACTCCTAATGGTCTTAGCAGAATCCGAATCAGATATGATATCCAAGATTCAACATATGATGATGACTGGAATCCTAGATGAGCTAGAGGAACTAGCTGCGGCGAAAGACCGTCAAAGTACACCTGATTCAACACCCTTTGACCCCTCAAGAGCAGAAACCGACCCTCGCATATTCGTGTGTAATATGGCACTTGAGAAGAACATCAAGACCTACACGTTCTTTTTGACAATGGCAACAAAGACCAAATCCGAGGTTGTCAGCACACTTTTCGAATATCTGGCATTGTTAGAGATGCGGCAGATTGGTGAATTACGTCGTATCTGTAGCACTTACTGAAAAATTAGCTCTAAGGGAAAGCCATTTGTGGTAGTTTGCCTAAAATAGGCATGCATTCCAATGAGTCTGAAAAATCCTGTTTCAATCATGCTGAAATTAGCGCATACTACTACTGCCAATCACTTTCAGTACTACCACAATGCAGCTCTGAATGTCGAAACCCCCGAGGTAAAGGCGCTCCTGATGGTCCTTGCAGATACGGAGGCCGAACTCATGGATCAGCTCAAGAGCATGATGATCAGAGGCATCATTGCGGAACTAGAAGTGCTCTCTGAGGCTCCTGATCGGTATGAAACCCCTGATGAGATGCCATTTGATCTAACTCGGGAAGAAATAGACCCTCGGATTTTTGTATGTAATAGAGCCCTCGAAAAAGAGCTCAAAGGATACACATTCTTTCTTGCCATTGCAGCTAGAGCAAAGTCAAAGGTAATCAGTCGTCTCTTCGAGTATCTAGCTTATGTGAAGGTGAAGCAGATAGGTCGAATCCGCAAAGTCTGCGAGACTTTCTAAACCATCACACACTTCTTCCATTTTCTTACCTATTTTCTATTGGAACACGTGTTCCAACTTTATTTACTTAGATATGTAGCGATTAAAACAAATAAACAAAAACATTTATATATAATTAAGTATATACTAAACATGTGCTGGCCAGAAGGCCTGTATCAGCGTAGACCGTCCATTTGCTCCACTGGAAACGATGGGGTGAGAGGGTCTTGGTCGCGGAACCAATTGGTGAGAACATGAACGAAATGAGGAATAATCCAGTATCTCCAGTCATTCTGGACAGGTACGAGGATTTCGAAGACTATGCTCGGAAAGCAGCATTAGTCATGTACCGACCTGAATATTACAGAGGTCCGTTTCTTGATGATCCCGGGAGGATACGTCGAGTCACCTTCACAGCCGTAGGTGTGCAGCTCAATGGTGTTGTCCTGAACTTCATTTACACCCTGAGTCATGAGGATATGTACGATTCTTCTCTGGGGTGGGAAGAGCAAGCACCAGAGATTGACAAGAAAATAAACGAAATGGTTGAAAAACTTCGTTCAGAGTGTGGCGTTGTGCGAGGTGGTCTTACACCAAGTCAATCATTTGGAGAAGCATTGTCAGTCAGACCCTGAATCTTAGTATCCCTTTTCAAAATCATGAGCCGAAGACTACTTGTTTCCCTTCGGACAGCTTTATCTGGAGTTCCACCAATAATAGAACTGAACACTACTTAGGATGCTTGCACTCCTGTGCCTAAAATTGAGCCTGCTGACGAGATTGTACCACGTATTCTGAAGAGATATTCAGAGTCCCCCAGGGGATGGCGGATAATGAGTACGCCAGTAGGAGATATGCTTGTAGTGGGCCGTGACTCTGCTTTTCAACTGAAACTGATTCCTCTAAATCCTCGGGAGTATACTGGTGCTGGAACTGAGCTTCCTGAGTCAAACGATGTTACTGATTCAATCAGAACATCTCCTGAGTTTGGTTTCCGGAATCTTGCTCAGACAGATATTGAGGCACTTGTTGAATCAATGTCAAAACCTGAACTAGTACAACAACAGCTCCAGGATATCCTCCGCAGAGATCCTCTACTTCCTGCGGAAATTGAGAAAGGTGGTATCAATCATCTTCTCACAGGTCCAGTCCTTACCCGACCAAATCTTCAAGGGCTTGGTCCAGATATTCTCAAACTTCGAAGTTCACTTGAGAGGTCTGCGAACCGTGTGTTCAGAAAGAAGTATCCCATGCGTGCAGGGATGTATTTTTGATTGCGCTCAGTAATCACAAAATAGATTTAGTGGCTAGAACAAGATGTGTAAGAATAATCGCGGGAATTAACGGGGATTCTCCCAATGATTAAACGTGTGATGATTATTGCCGATCAAGGACGACCTATTTATTTTCATAATTTCGAAGGTCAGTCGCATGATAGTGATATGCAAGCAATCAGTGCGCTAGTCAGTGCTGTAAGTAGTTTCGGACCTATGCTCTCTGGTACAGAAGTCAGCGAGATTCAACTAGGAGGTCTGAATTTTCTCATGCAGGCTAGGGGGGCCATCATATTTGCATTGGCCATTGATGAACCAGGAAATGAGGAATACGAAAAGAAGCTTCACCGTATTGCAGACCTGTTCTCTGAAATATATGCGGGAGTTCTTCAATACCTGAACGAAGACACAGACCTCTCTGTGTTTGATAATTTTACAGAAATTCTTCGGACCAGCGGGCTTGTTCCTTGAGATGAAGTGGTGGGCCGCGCCGGATTTTTTGGCTGGAGTTCCCTGCACGATCAGTGATTTTGGCGCTCATTTGATAATAGTATCGACTCATTACAGATAGATACCAAACAACATGAATTCTGATTTTAGCTACTTCTTAATGAACCAGCCCATTATAATGGG
>DAOWDY010000012.1 GCA_030638785.1 Candidatus Thorarchaeota archaeon | reverse complement strand
TGATTCACAGAAAACCTGAAGCTGGAAAGGGAGTTGTCACTCCCCGCTAAGTTGAATTATAATATCATCTGAGTGAAGTATAGTACAATTACTGCAAGTATAGCAGAAATTGGCACTGTTGCAATCCAAGAATATAGGATATCTCGAACCTGCTTCTTCTTGACCGGTTCATGTGAAACCCAACCAACAGCAATCAATGCTGCTACTAGGACATGAGTACCGCTCAGAGGCAATCCTAAGAAAGTTCCAACGAACATCACAAGAGAAACAGATATGCTAGCAGACAAAGCCGAGGTGGGTGTGAGTGTAACAACCTCTGTTGCAAGTGTCTTGATTACCTTCCTACCAACTATTGCCAAGCCGAATGCCATACCAACTCCACCAACAAGGAGCGGAATCATAATTGCATTCACTGTGATACCTAGAAAAGAAATGGTCCCCTGAAAGTCTTCCAGAGTAACAAGTGGTGCAACGGCATTTGCAACATCGTTTCCACCTCTGCTAAGACCCGTAACAACAAGAAAGATAGCAAGTCCGTATCCGGCGATTTTCTCTTGTCGTTCTCGTGCAGTAAGACCTTTTGCGCGTTTCTGAATTCTTCGAACCAGAGCAAAGACTGCACCCGCGATGATGAATCCAATGATAGGTGAGATAATCCATCCCACAAAGATTTCAAAAACTACAGACCAAGATACTGTAGATATTCCCCAACCTACAATCCCAAAGACAGGAGCTCCAATTGCGACCCCCAATACTGATCCGACTATACATTGGGTCGTCGATATTGGTAGACCCTTGGTTGCAGAAGCTGCAAGCAACCAGATAGCCATTGATAGTAAGACTGCAAAGACCATGCTAGTTGTAAGAGTTAACCCACTTACTAGATCTGAACCTACTTTTTCCGAAACTCCACCACCAAGAGATATAGCACCGATTATGTTGATTATGCCACCGACTAGTATTGCCAGATTTATCGTAAAGACCCTCGCACCTACTGCCGGACTCATTGTTTCATCATTACTTCCAATTGCAAATGCCACGATGAAACAGATGACGAGGACAGCTAGTATCAACAGAGGGGCCAATGCCATTCAATCACAGTCCTAGACTACGAATATTTCACTGCAAGCTCGCGTATGTAATCGCCAGCATCCTCAGCTCTTTGTGCTACATGTACCATCCGTTCAGACACAGACTGAAAGAGGATTATCTCTGTCGGCTTGAATTTGGGGTCATTGTATAGCTTCCCCAGAAGTTCAAATTGGATATCACGTGTTTCCTCACGTAGAATATCTAATTTTCGAGTGATTTCAATTGCTTTCTTGAAATCCTTGTAAAGATTTTTGACAGCATCTTGTAGGAGATCAGTACATTGCCATACTTTCTTACCAATTTCTCTTATCTCTGAAGGCGGTTTCATATCAATGCCCATGACCATTATCCGTATTGGATTTTCAGTAGCATCGATAACTTTGTCAAGTGCCTTAACAAGGGTATGACGCTCAAGAGCTGCTTGTGGCATAAAGGCAGATTTAGTGAGGACATTTTCCACAAGCTCTTCCTTGACTTCGTCCATTTCACGCTCAAGTTCGATAATTTCCTCTTGTAGCTCTTTCAGAACGTCTTTTTTCCCTTCTTCCCAACATTCAGCTGCTACACATAATTTCGCGCTAGCAGATTGGAATCCTTTGCTTAGTTTCAAAAGAAGCTCATCCGCTTTCTTTTGAAGGTCCTTATCCTCTGATCCAAATATACGTGAGAATGTTCCCATACTAGTATCTCCCTTTTATCTTAGCATCGAGAACTTCACCATACTCAATGAAAAATGCTGTGATTAAATCACGATTCAAAAAAGGCGCCGAGGGACCCAGTTGTTTTGGTGGTTGTGGGATGGTCCCTCGACGCTGTGTGTTCGACCCCTAACCTCGAATGAGGAGTGTACTAGGTGGATACTGCAAGCGTGCAATACAGTATACTCGGGGTTGGCACATCTAGATTATGCCCAACAATGGCTTCGCCAACGAGTTCATCGACTCCAATGTGAAGGTTGTCAGAACCATCCTTAACGATGACCTCTTTGTCGGTTATCTCTCTCAATCTGTAAATGAGTTGAATGCTCATCGCATATGCAGCCTCTCCCTCCAAGGGAAAGACATCTGTGACAATGTCGTCCATGAGTAGTGATTCAATAAAGCCAGCGCGTTTCTCAAAGGCTCGGGATGAGCGATAGAGTTCAAAGGCCTGAATCCCATCCTCTCGCTTGATCACTATCACGCCACATGTATGCTCAGGTAGTTGATCCCGAATCTGATCTGCGGCCTTGGTCACTTCTTTTTGCTTCTTCTCAAGAGCTTCAGTATACTTAGTACCGTCTTTGGCACCTGCTGCTGTGGCATAACCGCCCACTTCACCCCAAACCTCTCCTTGATCGACCGCGGATTCGGGGATGTAGTGATCGACATCTGTCATTATACTCTGGTACTTCATTCGATGTATTGATTTTCGAAGACCCTTGCCAGAAGCGCCGATTGTTCTGTATGTAGACCCCTTCCTAAGAGGATGTGGAGCATGAACACATTTGACGGGAATCCGCTGCTCTTCACCAGGCTGAAGGATAACGCTCTGAAGGACAATCCGGTCCTGGCTGCCATCAGCAAGTAGAACTTCAGACGCTTCAATCAGAACTGGCCTATCACCATTGTTCTTAGCAATCAAGGTCTCTACTTGATCTCCTCCTTCTAGGATGACTAAATCTCCCTTCTCCAAAGCCTCAGCGGCATTGAGATAATCCACATCATCCGGTGTGGATTCTCCTTTAGTGATTGGCACGAAAGAAAAACTGCCATATTCTACTGGACGTTCAAGACTGAACACTCCGTTCATCAGGAACTCATCTGCTAACGCGCGGACCTGAGCCGCGCCATCCAAATTTGACAATATTTGCACCTGTGTTAATGTATTACGTAATAGTGTTACGTGTGTCTTTATAAAGTGTTACATTTCCTGTCCAAATCAGGACTGGCGTTTTCGCCTAGAGTTATATTGTACTATAGAAGACAGAGAACTCGGTGCCTGTAATGAAAATAGAAATGCGAGAATTTCATTGGGACGAGGACTTTGAAACAGTCAACCAATTCCTCTTTGAAGCTTGGAAAGCAGGACCACTATATCGAAACTGGGCACCACCAATGTTTGAGAATACAAAATTCGGTCCAGGAGGAACCGAATACCTTGATGAAGAAGATGAGT
>DAOWDY010000095.1 GCA_030638785.1 Candidatus Thorarchaeota archaeon | reverse complement strand
ATATCTCTCCGGTTATGCACATCTCGGTCAGTTAATTCACTACACACAGATTGACATGATCGCAAGATTCAGAAGTATGCAAGGAAAAGAAGTCAACTTCCCGATGGGAATTGATAGGAATGGCTTGCCAGTAGAACTCCGGGTAGAGAAGGAGTTTGGTATGGATATGCATACTACTCCCAGAGATATCTTCGTGAACAAATGCAAGGAACAGCTAGACAAGTACGAGGTAGTGATGGTAAAATGGTTCCAGCGCCTTGGAATTAGATTCAACACTTACGAGAAAGAGGGTAGTTATCAGACTGATAGTCCTGAATTCAGGGCAGTGACTCAGGCATCTTTCATCGAACTTTGGAATCGAGGATTGATTCATAGTGACTACCGCCCCAATAACTGGTGCTTTGAATGTGGTACCACAATTGCAGATGCAGAGGTTGAATACTCTGAACGGCAGACCACCCTCAACTACCTACACTTCGAAGTAGATGGGATGGAACCAATCAAAATAGCAACCTCTCGTCCTGAACTTCTTTGCGCGTGTGGTGCTGTGTTCATTCACCCTGATGATGAACGTTACAAGGGCTATGGCGGCAAGAAGGCAAAGGTTCCGCTGTTCGGTCTTGAGGTTCCAATTATTGAGAGCAACACTGCTCAGATGGAGTTTGGTACAGGTGCTTTGATGGTCTGTAGCTATGGTGATATAGGGGATGTTATGGCATTTCGTGATTATGCACTCACTCCAATCCAAGCAGTATCTCCAGATGGAACAATGACTGAGGCTGCAGGTAAGTACGCAGGAATGAAAGTGGTTGATGCAAAGAAGGCCATCACAAAGGAGTTGAAGGAAAGTGGTCTTCTCTATAACCAAGAAAACTCGATGCAGAGAATACCGCTATGCTGGCGAAGCAAGACTCCAATAGAGTTCCTTGCAATGGATGAGTACTACTTGAAACAGGTTGACTATCTCGATGAACTCATGAAGATTGCCAAAGAAACTACATTCTTCCCAGATCACAATAGACAGATACTGATTGACTGGATTAATCGAGTAACTGTAGATTGGCCAATCAGTAGACGACGATATTATGGCACTGAGATTCCTCTCTGGTATTGCAATTCTTGTAGCAAACCTGTGGTGCCTGACACAAAGGAAATCCGCTACTATCAACCTTGGAGAGAAGATCCTCCGTTCAAGACATGTCCTGAATGTGGGGCAGAAGACGGCTTCAAAGGTGAGGAGCGTACCTTCGATACATGGATGGACTCGTCAATCAGTGGTATGCAGATAATCGGATACATGCGCGATGAAAAGCTCTTCAAGAAGGCATTTGGAACTGTCATGAGGCCGCAAGGAAAGGACATTGTACGTACTTGGCTTTATTACTCACTTCTCAGAACTCTGCAACTGACAGATAAACCTGCATTCACTGAGATTTGGGTTTCTGGTATGGTGATGGATGAGAAAGGTCAGAAGATGAGCAAATCCCTAGGCAATTCACCTGATCCTGGTCCTATACTTGACAAATATGGCGCAGATTCTCTACGGTTCTTTGGTGCACTCGAGGCTGGGTTGGGAAGTGATATTCGCTTCTCGGAAGACCGTCTAGCGGGAGTGTCCAAATTTATGACAAAGATTTGGAACGTTGCACGATTCATCTCAATGTTCCCAAATCCGCAAGGTTTGAAATATGAAGACCTTACCCCAGTAGATCAATGGGTATTAGCAGAACTGAATGGCATGATTGAGAGAATTGTTCCAGAGTGTGACATACTCGATTTCCACAAACCTGCAGTAGAAATTCGTAGTTTCACATGGAATCTCTTCGCAGATCACATTATTGAGATGCTCAAAGGCCGATGTTTCAACTCTGAAGGCACGTTTAGTGAAGCTGAACAGAAATCAGCCTGGAATGTGCTCCATACATCCTTATCGATGATTCTTCGTGCTCTCGCTCCGATTATTCCATTTGTGACTGATAGCATCTTCAGACAGCTATACAATGAGGAGGGCATTCATACGGAACAATATCCAATGCCAAACAAAGGGTGGAGCTCAAAACTGACTGACCACACGGATCTATTGACAAAGACCAACAGCGGGTTCTGGAAGTTCAAGAGAGAGAATGATATCTCACTTCGTGCTGGTCTACCAGGGGCTTACATTGCAAAGGAGCTGAAACCTTGGGTAAAGGACCTTCAAGCAATGCATGGAATTGAAAAGATTCAGTTTGGAGTACCAAAGGATGAGGGATTTGTAGAAGTTACTCTTCCAGAGTCAGAAGATGTAATCCATATTCGACCCCCAGAGGAGTCCAAGGAGTAAACCACACTCCTTGCACTTTCTTTTTACATAACAACGACCTTGTTCTCATGCTCAGTGGGGCATTTCATACTATTAGAAACAAGACAGTACTTACCCGCTAGTTCGAGAGCTCTCTCCGCCTTCTTTTTCATATCATCTGATTCAACAGCAACAGTTGCATCAATCAGTATCTTCGTGAATTGGAATCCCTTCTCAACTCTTTCCAAAGTACCTTTTGCAGTACAGGAGAAGCTCTTGTAATCAAATCTTAGCTTCTTTGTAAATGTTACAAATGTAGTCATAAAACAAGAAGCCGCTGCTGCAACGAACAAATCCTCGGGGGAGATAATCCCCTCAGGTCCATCGAACTCTGGTGGTGAAGCCACCTCGATGATTGGTTTGCCCTCTACAAGCATATTACCGACTCTATCATGAGT
>DAOWDY010000185.1 GCA_030638785.1 Candidatus Thorarchaeota archaeon | reverse complement strand
GTCATCCATGCATAACCACTGACTGGTAGCATGGCAATATCGGCGGTAATATTTGACATCTCTGGAATAGCATCAGTATCTCCAGAATGATAAACACGGGTCCCGTTAAAGTCCATTACAACACCAATATTGTTGGGGCCAGGTGGGTGAAAGAGCGGACCTTCTGGGCGGAATTTGTCAATATTGTAGGATGGATAGAATTCCATTGTGATCTCACCGAAGCTCAAGGTATCCCCCGGAATAACTACCTGATCTTCAAATATACCAGGAGTAAAACTAGCACCCCTAGAAGCTATAAGCGTTGTATTAGAATCAGATACCGACCTGATATCTCTAGGTGAACAGTGAGGCCCATGATTGTGAGTGATAATGACATAATCTGCTATCTCGAGAACTGACTCGTTCTTATTGTAAATGTCAAATGGGTCAACGTAGATTACAATATCATTATACTTCAGTTTCACTCCTTCAACCACTAGCCACACAATATCAACACCTTCGTAGCTCAGACCTACGGGTGGTTCTAGAGGAACATCTGGTTCTTCAGGAATTACAGGATCATCATTAGGAGGATCTTCAACAGTTAGAAATCCACCTGACAATGCGAGATATGTTCCTAGAAGAATAGTACCGATTAGCACTGAAGCAATCAAGCCTTTCGCAAGTGGTTTCATATCGATTCTCCTCATTCTACTAAGTTACAGAAAAGTCGGTAAATTCTATTATTAGGGTTCACTTCGGCGCTGCGCTAATCAGAAGTAGGCACGTAGATTTAGATGATGGCAATGACCGCTCCGATGATCAGGCTAAGTATCATCATTATGACTGTCCCCCTTACATGTGCCTTTGCATGATGGATTCGGAAATCCTTGTAGGCAGTATCTTTCAAGTGCTCGGTACCAGGAATTATCACCCAACTCGGTGTGATTGTTCCTACGATAAGCAGATCGAGAATAACCAGATCTCCGAATTGACCAAACATCATCAGCCCAAACAGATTCAGGAAAGCATCGGTTATCGATATTGTTCCGCCCAATGAGGCTTCTAGCAAAAGAGTTGAGATGATTGGAAATCCAAAACTAATCAATATGAAAGGAATCCCAGTGTAGATTGCAATCTTTCGTTCGGCATCAGTTTGAGGTTCAACCATTCCAGCGATCTCTGTAGGATAGTCACTCATTGCCCAGACTCTAGGATTCAGTCCCTTCATGATAACAAGAAGATATACTGTAAGGACCACTGCGAAGATTGTACCATGGAATATGACATTCTCAAGAAGGGCCATCTTGATACCACCAAGAGAAGATGGATATTTCTGCATAAAAGTTAGCCCACTCTAACATATGTGTGATAGATAGAGAGAAAGAATCTTCTCAAGACATGATCAAGAATGAAAAAGAGATTGATGAGCCCATAAGGGCTCATTATATTTAGAAATCGCCCTGTTCGGATTTAGTTGGCTTTACATCCATACAGAACGAGCTATACTCAATCAACTTCCATTGACCGCTGGAGTTCTCTTGGAGTTGTGCCGGTACTGGGTTGTCGCGACCTCCACTCTCAACAAATATCTTTACTCCCTTTCCGTGTTTTGTTTCCCTAACAACAGTAAGTTTGAGTTTGGCCTTGTTGATCTTATACTCGTTTTCCCATGTCCCTCCCAGATAGGAAGGTGCACTGGTAGGATTCTCAAGAAAATGGTTTACATAGTATTTCGCACTTCTACCTAGCTTCAGACCTGTTGGAGATTTAGAATCTTTGACACAATGTTTCTTTGAAACAAGTAGGGTCATCATATCCTCTCCTACATCCTTCTTCTTCTTGAGATTCAACGCGGCGATAAGATAGTACATAATCGTGTTTTCGGGTTTTCCAGCATCCTTCTCCCAAGCAGTCTTGAACTTCTTGAAATCAGTAATCATGGATTTTGTTACTGTTCCCACGTGCTTTCACCGCGGCATCAGTCACATTTTGAAAGAAAAAGGCTTTGTATATGGATTTGGTCCAAATTTGGTGAAGGATTAAGAGCCTATGGACAGTTTGTTGTTCGAATTGAAAAACCAGTATGCTTAGATATTCGAATGTTAGACGTGTGGTGGGATAGCAATGTCAGCCAGTAAGACTCGATACATCACGCCAGCTATGTTCTTCATCATTATTGGGGGAACTGCAGCATTCATCATCTATCTTGTGACATCACAAGCACCTCCAACAACGATAATGAATATACCAGATATCAGAATATCCACGGTAATCTTGATGGTTCTTGCAGCATCAATACCGATACTGTTTCTTGAGTATTACTTACTAGCAGTACCGATTGCCTTCATCTTTCTATTTGGAAACCGAATTCTCAAGGCCGCATCTTATGAAATGAATATCATGAATATTGGGCGAAAATTTAGCGGTCGGCATATGATAAGGAGAACAGCAGCCCCTGCTCTCTTTGCTGTCGCATGGTCAGATATCCCATTTGTGAGAGACTTCATAGAAACATGGGTATTCATAATTCCCCCCGAGGGGTATAGTTTTCTTCATGAGGCCTCTCTTTCGCTGATGAGCGCTTTGATCTTCATGCCCGTTGCTCTTTTGATCTTCATGCCCACATGGGTACTTAATGATTCAGGAATTGTCACCCACCTGAAAGAGGGTAAACTCGATATTCGTCAATGTCCCGATACTCAAGGGGTAGGTCGCTGGTTGAGTGGTATCTTCGGAGGATACGCTTTAATCGCGTTCCCAATGACCATGTTCACAACTCACCTTTACAATCCATACTTTGCTGTTGGTGCTTGGCCTAGTGAAATAGAACTACTAAATTCCCTCCTACTCATTGCGGGTTTACCCCTCTTCGTCATGGCGTTCATACTTCCTGTTGTCGGTTTCAACGAAAGATCACAAACTCGAGTCAGAAAGAACATTGCAGGTTTTGCATCCAAACTTGGTGCTACCATTGTAAGAAAAGAGAGAATCGAGAAAGCTCAGCGAATTGTCAGGGAAGGCATTCTTACAGAGGCGGCTGGAAAGGAAATTGTTTCAACTGCCAAGAGTATGAGCACCCAAAAGCAAAATGATAGGAAAGTTGTTTCGAGCAGAAAATCAACTCCAAAGAAAAAGGATAATTCTAAGAAAAAGAAGAAATGAGAACGGAGGGTGCGATGATTTCACGGAATCCTTAAGTCCTTACGTGTCACATTTGGCTCACTCTAGTAGGGTAAGGAGAGGTTATACACATTGATGGAAGGACCACGATCGGGAGGGCCTGCATATTCAGACGAGCCCTCATTTATTGTCACGTTGGCGAAGTATTGGGGACATGGATTTCTATATCAACTATTCAATACTTTTGCACTGATTCCGATTTTACTAGCTTTAGTCTTATTGACGCTAGTTATATCCATTATCGGATTAATAATCGGCTTAGTACTCATGTTCCTCGTTATAGGATGGATTAACAAGATGTTGTCTGGATTCATCTGGAAGATTGAGTGTAGAGGAGCAGTGACGAGTCTCATCGGGCATGGATTAGCCGTCTTCTTGGCACTACTTCTTATCAGCTTCCCGATGTTGTTTCTCGGTATTTTTACGGGGTACAATCTTATTCTGTACTATGTCATTCAGTATGCTCTTATTCCGCTTGTTCAAGGCTATATCGCGAAAGCCGTAGCAAAGTACTTTGAAGATAGTATGCCAACGACCGCATTTCCAACACAGAGAGGAGGGACAGCAGGTGGAGCAATGACAACCTGTCCGTACTGCAATGCTGTATTCCCATATCGAGAGATTGACATTACTCCTGAGGGAACAGCGCCTTGTCGAACTTGTGGAGCAATCATTCAAGATCCAAGACATCAACGGGGAGGGCCAAGAAGATCTGAGCCCACTGGTGGAGTAGACCCGAGACCATCGAGAGATGATGAAGACTCCGTTTGGGGATGATTTCATAAATTTGGGGTATAGTGGGTTTTCTAATACTACACTATATCCTTCAGGATCTTTTCATCAGAAATTGAACCCGTCCCGACATGATGGATACCAAGTTTCTATATCATCTACGCCTGAGAACACCAACTATGAGTGCCAGAACTCCAAGGATTGCAACGACAATCATGATGAGCAAGGTAGTAGGAATCTCGGGAGGGGGAGGTATTGTTGTATCAGTAGTAGATGTGTCTGTGGTCGTGGTTGTTGGGTTCACACCAACTGTGATTTCTTCTGTTACTGAGCCACTTATGCTACAGGTTGCTGTAACCTTGAGGACGTCTCCGCTACCTGCTACCACCATGAAAGTGTCATCCATTCCAGAGGTTGTTTCTTGCGGAGGGTCATACAACCTTGTGTTTACTAGTACGTCATTCTTCCATATTTGAATTTGCGCGATTCGATGATCGCCTGAAACCCCATGAGTGACTTCAACCAATAGTGTATCGGATTCTACATCATAGCCTAACGTCATGGAACTTGGCGTGTGTGCTTGTACTGGCATCTGGAACGATGCAAGTAGCAATACAAACATGGCTAGCGGTAGGATTCGAATTATATTCCTCGTCCTTTGCATTCTTAGTTCACACTCCAATTTTTTCCTATTAGCCATTAATGGTTATGAGTCTTTGTAGAAATCCCTCTAAACCATCTGATTACTAGTTCAGTAGTTTCTCGCTTATGTAATGGGTCACTTAGCCGATGGTCAGCTCCTTTGTTAATCTGAAGCACCTTTGGAACCCCTGCCCTTTGATAGAATTGTTTTACTCCATCTAGCGATATGCTCTCGTCCATGTCGCCAGTTGTGATATATAGGGGCCGTGGTGAGATTTGTTGGATTTCATTCCAAGGATTGAAAACCTCAGCATCCCTTCCCCTGCACGTTGTCCATACTGAATCGACTTGAATGCTCCTTATGACTGATTTGGATTAGTTCAGGTCTTGATTCTCATTCCCATACTTTTCTAATCTCTTGGCTGGAATACATTGCTCTTGTCTGAGATTTGGATATCTCATTTAGCAAAGGTATCGGTAGTTGAATATCAGCCCAATAAGCGGGATGGTCAGATTGAGGGTCATATTCATACTGGCAGTCAGAAATATCCAGACCTGGTGAAACGAAGATGTGGTCTATTCGCCGGCTATTATTATCCCCTTGATCATCCACGCCAGTTGGCCACTTGAGCCACCATGAGTCGTCAAGTACATCAGTCGTTAGATTGTATGGTTCACTATTAGGCCTGAAGTTAAAATCGCCCATGAAAACAATGTTGTTCTTCCCACTTGCTTCATTCAACACGTCTGTTTGTAAAATTAATTTTGCAGAAGTTCTACCAGATGTATGAGTTACATAAACTGTGAAGGTTGTTGACCCAACAGTAATCTCAGCTTCGATAGTAGCAGTCTGTTTACGGTCGACATTCTCAACGTAGTGGTAAATGGTCC
>DAOWDY010000219.1 GCA_030638785.1 Candidatus Thorarchaeota archaeon | reverse complement strand
GTACGAACCTTGGGCAGCTTCTTCTCTCTAGCTCGAAGGTCTTCGTTCTCGTCTGTGATAGCTGGCCGAATATCAGTCATGGTCTAGTTCACTCCCAATTGTGTGCGCACATCATCAACTGAAGGGACCGCTCCACTGTAGAGCATCTTGAGATTGCCTTTTGTTTCAACTAGTATGCTCGGGGTGGATGCAATAAACACCTGATTCTCGAGAAGTCTAAACTCAAAATCAGGATCCATCTTAAGGAGGTCAATTGTTTCAACAGTTATCTCGCTGTTTAGAAGGGCTTCCTCAACAACCGCTTTCGCGGCAGGGCAATTTACACAATTGTCCTGAGTGATAAGATATACTGTCGTCAATGGAATATTAATTCCTCCCGGCGGCTGCTCAACAAGTTGCCCAACATCCCCTTTGGGCTAGTAATGTTCTCCATACATCGAATAAAAGACTTATGACATTCGGAGATGGCTTCTTGCTCTCCTAGAGTGCACTCTCGCGACTTTGTGTTCTGATGCATAGACCTCACTTTCAAATTGTTATTTTACTTATTATACTCATACAACTTGTGAAAGTATCAGAGCGCGTTTAGCTGAGACTTTGTGCAACTTTTCAATGTGAATTTGTCCAAATTTCTAGTAAGAAATACCAAGGAGTGTAACACATCGAAGCTACATTGTTTGGCGCGGTTTATCTCCAATAAAACGACAGGGTACGCGAAAACAAGGCCAGCTCAAACCTCAATCGAATATTTCAGAAACCTAGAATAAGAGCATGTGTTTCTGGTCTTCATGCCCAGATTAGTAGTTTACAAAAGATACTGAACTGAAGAGAGGAGTGAGAGTATCATGCCAACTTACCTCAGAGCCCAAGACCCAGTCGATGGCTGGACCAGAATCATCCAGAAGATCATGCAGAGTGGTATGCTCAGAGTTGATGAAAGGGGAATTGAAACTCGTTGGTTGGACAATGTAATGATACATGTGATGAATCCTCTCGAGAACAGAGTCACTGAACTATATCCCTTCAGCGAGAAGGTGCTCAAGGAGAAGTATGCGACCCAGCTCCTCAACCCTGATAGAATGGATTTTGATTATACCTATGGTGAGCGACTCAATGCATGGGGAGATGGTGAAGTCAACCAGATCGAGTTCGTCATCAAGAAGCTGCAGGAGAATCCCAAAAGCAGAAGAGTCGTTGCGACAACATGGGACCCCAGAAGGGACACGGTTTCAGAAGAGGTACCCTGTCTGAACCACTTTGTCTTCATGACCCGTGACGACATCCTAGATCTCTCAGTTATGATTCGCTCCAACGATATGTTTGGTGCTTGGTTGGCCAATGTCTATGCATTAGGAGAACTCCTTGTCCATGTTTCTGAGAAGACCAGTCTCACCATTGGCACCATAACTACTCTCTCAGTCAATGCGCATATTTACAATCACGATTGGGAAAAGGCTGGAACCGTTTAGTAATCGAAAGCGTGACATTCTTATAGCTCTTTAACCTGCAAACGGCTGCAACCACACGAAATGTAACCACACGAAAGGACCATGTTACACGAGGAGATAATTCGATTTGGATAACACAGACAAGAAATTGATCTCAATTCTACGAGATAACGGCAGGACCAGCCTGTCAGAACTAGGAAAACAACTTGGAATGTCTCATGTTGCAGTCAGTAAGAGACTTGAGAAGCTCGTTAATCCGGAAGAGGATAAGGATGGCAAAACTACACCTCCATTGGTCAAGATAACTGCTGGAGTAAATGCAGAAAAAATGGATATGAAAATGCTCTTCTTGGGACTAGAAACGGAGAACATGGAGGTCACTGACAATATCCTGAAGAAATATACAGACTGTCCCAGATTGGTCATGCTTGCACCTGTCACAGGACGCTACAACCTGTTCGCAGTAATGGTGGCTGAAGATACCTTCTCACTAGAATCAATTCTTGGAACTTGCTCGATCAGGACCGAGGCAGGTATACGCCGCTCTGAAACCTGGTTTGGTAACTCACCGATGCAACCTGAATATCTGTCACTCGACCTGAGTCCAAACAGAGATAGTAAGGCGGCATGTGGTAGAGATTGCGCAGCCTGTAAGCGATTCATTGCTAAGAAATGTGTAGGATGCCCATCTGGCAAGGCATACGAGGGCACAATATACGCATCACCATATACTGAATCGAAACGTAGAGGGAAGAGTAACGCGTAATAAACTAGACAATTCCTAGGGATGTTGAATCAAAAGATCCCTCATCCTGTAGGTTCTTTTATACTTCGAAGAGGGATTACTAGATGTAGTGTGAGCCCAAGACGAGAGCCAAGTCTAAGAATCATTCTACCGTCACCGTCAGTTTGCCGGGGACGAAAATTGCCTGTGGAGAGGATGTAAGACTTTATACTAATCCATTGGGATTAGCAAAGCAGACCTCAGTGAAGCAGGAACCGAACTTCAGTCTTGAATAGGTTTCGGGGAACGGAAGAGTAACAGTTAACTCACCACTCGGTATCGCCTTATCTGTGGAACTCATGAGCGATGTATTCATTCATGACCTGGCAGTAGTCGATGACGGTGCTCAGATAGGAAAAGGCACTCGCATCTGGCACTTTGCTCATGTCAGAGGATCAGCCAAAATTGGAGAAGGATGCAACATAGGAAAGGGTGTCTATGTTGACGCAGATGTTGAGATAGGTAACAACGTCAAGATACAGAACGGTGTGTCTGTATATCATGGCGTTACCATTGAAGATGATGTGTTCTGTGGACCGTATATGACATTTACAAATGATATGTACCCCAGAGCCTTTGGAGATACCTTTGAGGTCTCAAAGACCCTAGTCAAGAAGGGAGCATCCATTGGAGCCCATGCAGTGATAGTGTGTGATAACACCCTAGGAGAGTACTGCATGGTGGGAAGCGGGTCTGTAGTAACAAAGGATGTGCCAGCGCATGGGCTTGTTGCTGGGAATCCTGCAAAGCTCATCGGTTTTGTTTGCACATGTGGAAAACCAATTAACGAGGAGGTTTCCAAGAACAAATCCGTTGTTGTTCTGCGTTGTTCATCCTGTGAGGAACAGGTGATTGTTCCTACAGAGGCTTATGGACAAAAGGTCGGGTAGCTTCAGATTGTCGCATCTATACAAGAAGTTCGTAAACGAGCGGGTATTGGATTTGATTTCAGATACAGAGAGAATTAGGAACTGCACCGTAATAGCCCACATTGATCACGGAAAGACAACTCTTACCGATTCTCTCATCGCGGCTTCAGGACTTCTTTCAAAGGATGTTGCAGCAAAGGCAAGACTGTTGGATTATGATTTGATTGAACAACAGAGAGGAATCACCATTAAGGCATCAGGAATTACTCTCATCCACGAGATGATGGATAACGAACACTTGATCCACTTAATTGATACTCCAGGACACATCGATTTCTCAAGTCACGTCACTCGTGGATTAAGGTTGACGGATGGAGCAGTCATAGTTGTAGATGTAATCGAGGGTCTCATGGTTCAGACTGAAACAGTAAGCCGGCAAGCTATGCAAGAACTTGTTAGACCTATTCTCTTTCTTAACAAAGTAGACCGCCTAATCACTGAAAAAAAATTACAGTCTCTGCAGGTGGCTGAAGAAGTTTCCAAGGTTGCAAGAGAATTCAACGCAATGCTAGGAAAATACCTTGATGATGGCTTACTAGAAGAGTGGGAGGTCTCATTTAACCGGGGTTCACTTTGTGTAGGTTCTGCTTTAGACAAATGGGCAATAGGAATTGATACTCTGCTAGACAAAGCAGGAGGAAGCACAAAATCAACTGACCTATCAAAGGCATTCCTCGAGGTCATTGAAGAAATAGTTGAGAGCTATCGAGAAGAAAGAGAGAAGGACCTGTCAGAGAAATATCCTCTTGCGAAACATGTACTTGATGCAATGGTTCGAACAGTTCCAAATCCAATTGATGCACAGCAATATCGTCTACCTGTTTTCTGGAAAGGCGATGCGTCATCGGAGGTTGGTAAGCGACTTCTATCCTGTGACAAGTCAGGACCTCCGGTCCTTCTTGTTGGGGATGTACAGCCTGATAGACACGCAGGTCTGGTGGCCGCTGTTAGGGTCTTTTCAGGAACTCTAAAACGAGCACAGCCATTAAAGAATATGAGGACACATGACCACGGTAAGCCTCTCCAAGTTGGTATCTTTATGTCAAAGGCCAAGATTCCTCACGATGAGATACCTGCAGGAAATCTTGCATTTATTTCGGGGATAAGAGACCTTGCTACTGGAGATACACTGGTCGATTCGGAGATGGAAGAATTCATTCCGATGGAAACATTACAGTATCCTACTGAACCTGTTGTCACATATGCCGTAGAGCCAAAGAAACTCTCCGAACTTGACTCAGTGCAAAAGGAGCTCGAAGAGTATGTGAAGACTGATCCAGCACTAGATTGTGAAATCAATCCAGAAACTGGAGAGATGTTAATCTCTGGAGCAGGAGAGCTTCATGTTGAGGTCAGCATAGAGAAGCTTGCCAGACGTGGGGTGAAGATTCTCCTAGGGACTCCAATGGTACTTCTAAAAGAACAAATACAGAAGGACGGAGAAGTTGCTTCTGGGGGAAACAAATCTACAAGCCAATTCACTGTTCAGGCACGATTAGTAGTTCCAAGGGAAGAATTGTATAGGTTGGGGTCAGTACTTGATACAATTTCTCAATCTGACTGCTATCTAATCGATGAAGGAAAGAGTATTGACCCTCATGGTGATGCTGCCGATTGGGTCAAAGAGGCATTTAGAACTGTCATGCAGAGAGGTCCTCTTCAGGGTGAGAAGATGAGAAAGGTTATGATCATCATCAAGAAGGCAGCAATCTCCTATGAGGCTCTAGAAACGACGTGGCGAGATATTACACAGCCACTAGTCACAGCAATACGTGCAAGTGTTCTTTCTGGAGAACCCGTATTATTAGAACCATGGATTAGATTAGAACTCAGCTCACCTGAAGAGCATGTTGGCGTTGTTTCATCAATCCTTGCTAGGAGAAAGGGTGATATCTCCGAGATCGACTCAGAACGGTCGCTTTACAAAATTCGAGCAGAGATTCCTGTGCGAGAGTCTTTTGGTCTAGCAAATGAAATCCGAACTCAAACTTCTGGCTGGGTAACTTGGGGCGCAAAGACAGGAGAGTATAGAAAGATCAAACCTCCGAAGGTTGAGGAGGAGTATTGATTACTTTCGTAGGTAATAGCGTCTATTCATATCCTCACCTAAGCGAGCAAATATCCTTCGGTCTACTAGTGCAACACTGTCCATCATTCTAAGAGCTCGAGCAGTATTCGAGAACACGGCATTCAGATATGGTTGTGCCTGCACCATTTCAGAATCTTCAACCATTTGTAAATATGAATCTGTGATTTTTAGCAATCCAAGCCAGTCTTCTGCAAGAAGGTAATCATATTGACCATCCTCAATTGAAGCAGGTTTCTGTTTATGCTCAGATCTATCAATGTACGCGGCGTATTGGTTCTCAAGTGATAGAGCGAATTTCATTAGTGATTTTGAAAAAGAGATAGCAGTAGCTCGGATGAACTCTGCAGACTCGTCAAAGTCCGTATCCACCTTGTCGACTATTCCAAGTTCAAGAGACGCATGATATAACCCTGAGGCTAGCTCAGAATAATCCTTGTTCTGATAATATGATTTGATAGTTTTTGCGAGAAGAGTCTGACCTTTCCAATATTGGAACAGAAGTAGATCTTCATCTCTTATTTCGTCATCATCAAACTCAATGACTCCCACACCAGCTTCAAGATTAATTGTTTCTAGGTTACCCTTGGCAACAGCGAGAGCATTCACCATCTTAGCGGCATTTTTAATTGCTGACCCACCTCTTATCAGAATTGCCGCACGTTTCTTCAAAGTATCCCACGATTCATCTAGATACGGAACCAAAATGGAAACACCTTGAATAAACACGGATTCTTCATGGGCTCGTGCATCTGATAACATTCTATCAATATCTTCTAACAGACGAAGTAGACGAGGTGGCAACTCTGTATTGTGACGTATTGTTAACCAAACAAGATTGTATACAGCAATTGCAATCTCACTAAACGCACGATTATCCGTTGGGAATAATGGCACGTATTGAGTAAGAATGTTCTGTAACTCATCCAATGCTTGCTCTCTTTCAGCACCAGGCGTCCTCATGAGGGAGAGGGCATATCCAGTCCTACTTGCAAGCAGCTCTAGCTCAGATGCAGTTCCATCCTTCTGCAATTTCTCTCTCATTCGAATAGCTTCTTCAAAGGCTTCTTTTCCAACCGGCCAAAACTCGTCTGATTCTGATGATATACAAATCCACCCAATTGCATTGTTCAGTCGTGCTAAATCGACCTCACATTCATCCTTGGTGCCTTCAAGAGCATCAAGAAGAGTTCTTGCACGATCGAGATAACCAAGACTGGTAGAGATATTATCATGATCACGCATGAGTCCATGCGCAAAACCAAGCCCTGTCAGGCATTTGAAAAGGAGAAGATTCTGAGTTGAATCCGGTTCCTCGATGTCATCTAGAATCTTCAATGAATAGTCAAGCCTTTCTATTCCTTCAGGAACAGCCTCGCGCCAGCCATTCGCTAAGATGTTCGAACCAATTACAAGATGTGCAAGACCCAGACCATCTTTTGGTGAATCCTCATTGTCTAGTAGATCCTGAAATCTTTGAGCAGCCTCATCGGATATTTCTCTAGCAGTGGCATGAGGTACTGCATCATCACGAGTTTCATTTATTGCAAGTTGTAGGGTGACTGACGCGAGCTGAATCGAATCATTATTTTTTTCTGACTGTTTTCTAAGTTCACGAAGAATCTCACGAGACTCCTCATACATACCGATCTCTGTGAGTACAGATGCTTCATCGAGTGCAATTTCAAAGGAAATGTCAGTCAATCCTGTGGCTCGTGAAATGGTAGTGAGACGATTGAGGATTGCCTCTGAACAATCAAAGACACCGGCTTCAGAAAGAATAGAAGTAAGATATCTTGATTCATAAACAGCAAGCTCAATTGACGCCTGATGTCCGCGAGTATAAATTTCTTCAAGGGTAGCCAGAATCTCGTCAGTGAGAAAAGGAAGAAGCGGTCTCAGGTTTAGTTTGATGGCCAATTCCATTCCTTGGATTAGCTCACTTAATATATCGAGAAGCTGTGGTAGTGCATTAATATCTGGCACGAGGCCACACTCTGCTCTTCGACTTGCGTTTGTATACCTTGCATCAAGAAGCATCAACATATCTCGTAGAACGTGGTCCTTTGAAAATGCAAGCCGGACAGTAAGTTCAGTTAATTTTGCACTTGCAAGACTTGGACGACGCAAAATGATTTCTTCAATTACCCTAGCAACATCATAGTAAATCTCAGGATTACTAGTGGTGTCGATTGCAAAGTTCTGAATAGTGGAAAGACCATCATCGAGGGACATAGAGGCACAAAGTATCTCTCGCAATGCAGCCTTCAAAGATGACTCCACAATTTCTCTCCTCTGACTTTCTAATGACGTGGGAAAACCCAATTTAAGCTTTCACGGAAACCTCCTGTTTCCTATTCAATCGTGAATGTATGCCATTCACGAGATGAATCACTACCTCGCATTCGTTCCATGCGGATGTTATGAATCTGTTTTTGATCTGAGTCCTCTAATTTGAACCTCAGGACTGCATCTGCAAGGTAGGAAAATGTTGCATATGTCTTCTCATCATGGACACCATCCTCTAGAATAAACATAATGCTATGAGACCCTTGTTTGATTCTACCACTCAATCGCTGTACTGCTCTTGGTATGGTTTCGGGATTAGAATGCAGTATCAAAGTAGAGAGGCTATCAATTACAATTCGAGCTACAACTAGATTCTCGAGAACCTCTGACAGGACGATACCAAGCTCGGAGATGTCATCAACCTTTGTGAGTGACCGAGCACTACCGGTCTTTGGGGCACCCATTCTTTCAGAATATCCATCGATAAAAACGAATTGCCCATCGTTCTCGTATTCCTCAATATTCCAACCATAACGGCTCATGTCATTCCGGATTACACGAGGAGAAACGTCAGTTGTGACAAAGACTGCAGGAAAACCTAGTGCCAATCCTTCAGCTAAGAATGCTTCTGCGTATGTAGACTTTCCAGCCCCAAGTGGACCTAGAAGCATATACGATAACTGTGTCAATTGACCAAATTGGACTAGATCTCCAATCATGGGAGAGACCTTCATGGAATCTCTTTTTCCACTGCGAGAGTTCTTATCATCGCCCAATTCGTACGCCTCTATACTTGAAATTTAGTGTCCGGGACTAATCTCACCTGGCCATACCCTGATTCCTTCATCAGTGATTCGCATTGAGTGGATTCGAGAGCTGTGTTTCGAACCTCTCAGTTTGAGAATCTCAACCGATCTTGAACGTGAGGTGTCGCTAATCTTCTCATTATAGAGTACCACAACACCTGATGCCAAGAAGGCCTCAATATCGAAGACGCCTAGACCAGAGCCCTGCGCTGGAATCTCACTAGTCAAGAGTAATGTAGCTCCCTCACGTGTTATATTTGCCGCAAGCTTGAAAAACTCCTCTCTCAGGATATCCCTACTTCGGAATTTATAGGCCAAGATAGATAGTGTATCTATAACAATCCGTTTTGCCTTGACTTTCTTCACATGGTTCATAATAATTGCCACTAGTCCGGAGAGATCAAAGCTAGGATACTCCCCCATTTTTACACGTGCAATCTCTTTGGAGGGGGATAGGTCTGCGATTGATAAGAGGCCCTTCTTCACAAGATCGTCGAGATCCATACCGAATCTCATCATGTTTCTCTTGATTGCTACAGGTGATTCCTCTAGCGTAACTAGAACACCTGGTTCATCGTACAATATAGCACCATTATAGAGGAACTGATTTGCTAAAATGGTCTTTCCAGTTCCAGCCTTACCGGCAACGAGAATGGTATCCCCCCTAGGGAAACCTCCCTCGATCAGTTCATCCAGACCGGGTATCCCCGTCTTGACCCTGTCAATAGAATAATCACTCATTGAATTCGCCCCTTTTCTTAGAGATCTTGGAACCGAGAATCATCTTCATAATCATCTCAGGTTCAGGTATACCTGTTACAGATACACCACCAATCATTATTGTAGGCAATGCGAATATTCCAAATTCTTCCGCAGCCTCTGGATTCTCAGACACATTGATCACGTTGATCCTGAATGCGTCAGCCCCAAGGTCTTCAATCGTTTCGCGTAGAACTTCCTCGGCACGAGGACAAAATGCACATGTATCAGATTTGAAGAAGACGACTTCTACAAATGGTGTAGCCTCATCACCCACTGGGTCCTTGTTTGAGTCCACCTCTTGCTCCAATCGCATGCTCTCCTAAACCGAGGTCAGTTAAGACAATAGTGACTCCTGTCTCACTTGAATGTTTTGAATAAACAGATTGAGAACTCTAGTTCTTGTATCCCAAGACCTTTCTAATCAGAGTGGATGCCTTGCCTATTGCCCTTGCATGATATCTGACATTGCGGGGCATAATTGTAGCTAAAATAAGAGATTGTTTTCCTTGAGAGGCAATTTTCCTAAAGACTGCTTTTCCTTCACTACAACGTACTGAGATATCCTTCAAATTTCCTAGACCTAACTCGTTTCGCATTCTCTCTACTGTGTCTGCCACATACCCAGACAT
>DAOWDY010000170.1 GCA_030638785.1 Candidatus Thorarchaeota archaeon | reverse complement strand
TGATTCCCTTAGTTAGAAGCCCTGTTTCAATCCAACCAGCTTTTAATTTATCTCCAGGGAATCTTATGGATAGATGCCCAAGGACTTCCCCATTCGCATGCATAGCCTCTAAGAGATTTACTAGGTTGTCTGTCACTCAGTACACATCCTTGCTGGTTTGATTGATTATCATATCTTTAACTACGGGGATATCTCCAACACCATTGATTATAACAACTGTCCCCTGAACTGCTTCAGCAATTCCAGACAAAATTGATTCCTCACACCTTTTTCCAAGACCAACACAAATTAGTGAGATCTTGTCTTTTCCTTTGAGAAGTTTTCTTGCGGTTGCCACAGGATTACGCCCATGTGAATAAGTACCACTTGACATGAAAATCAAGACTGTTGGTTTGTTGTTTGCGCTCTGCAATTGTTCTGCAAGCTCTATGCCCATTTTAAGTCCACTCGAGGGGTCTGATGCATTTCCATCATGTTTCTCAAGTAGTCCAGAGATCCAGTCGCTATGCGTCTGAGCAATGTTTCGAGACCGTATCCGCGTAATCTCAGAGTTGGTATCACTGTCATCAGATGAAGTGAATATATCGACCTCTTCAGAAAATACCACAGATGAGAAGAAGGAAGTTCCATCACAGAAAGATAGTGTTTCAAGTAGCGATCGGGATAAGTGATCAGCAGCTTCAAATCTGCGAACAACACCATCACCAGCAACCTCAACTTCAGAACCTGAGAGAGCGATATCAGACTTCCTTGATGCTGCACCAAGATCAGTGACTAAACTGACATTGAAACAATGGCTCCCTAGGTTCGCTTCAAGATATACCTTCAGGACTTTACGCCAGTCAACTAAAGCGGCACCTAATTTCTCTGAGCGTGGTGAAAGATCATTAACAGTGATTGAAATTCCTAAGGAGTCAAGATCCAATTTTTGACCTTCAGTTAGAAGAAGACCATCAAGATGAGATTCCATATCTTCAATTCTATCTGAAAGCGCTCTAACGACTTCTTTTACATCAACATCTCTTTTGGCTGAAACAACTAAGGTCATTTCATCGCAATAAGGAATCTCAAAATCCAAGGATACGATTTCAACTTCAGTCCCAGCTTCTGCTCGAAGAGATTGGTAGAGTCTTTTGTCAATGATGATAAGATCTTGAGGAACTTTGGGAGATTCACGTATTCGGGTAAGAATGGTTTTAGTCCCTAGCACAAGCTGGACGGGATCAGTAAAAGATTCACCCTGAGGAGCAACAAAGGAGAATCCTCTTTGGTTTTTTCCACAGATTGCCTTGAGCTTCAAGATATGCCCACCATTCAATACACTCTGGTTGTATAGATTTTCTGTGCTAATGCTTTGGAACCATAAAACACTTCTACTCGAAGACTGGCCTTTTCCTTTGATTCTGTCATTGGAACAAGATTCAACTCAATCTGTCTATCATCTCGTGGACCGATCTCATGCTGCTCATTTGTGATCTCAGAAACACCTTCATCAGTAACAAGTGTCACAATTACTCTAATGCCCAGGACGGATGCACTTGGATTCTTTACACGCATTCGATAATTGAATGCTCGTCCTGCAATCAGAGCATCGGGAACATCTCCAAGTAGAACCTCGATTCCCATCTTGTCTGGGGATAGGGGTCGCCCTTTCGGCCAGCGGGGGATTCGTTCTAGTTCAATGAGACGAGACAGAGAAATCTTCAGTTGTCGAAGTTCCATATTCAACTCATCTGCAGCTTTTCCTATTTCGAAAACACCATCATTCGCCTCATAGAAAGTGAGAACCTTCCTATCTCCTTCGATAAGATCACTAACTCCTTCGAGAATACTGAGTATTGCTTCAGGTAATTCATGAGCTCTAGACATTGAGAAATATTGACCATTTTCGACAGACGATGCAATCTTTCTGAATGATTCTTCAACAAGTGGATTGCATCCGATTACAAAGACAAATATCGTGGTTCCATATTCACTCGTCAAATCCTGAACTTCCCTACAAGGATCATGACCTCTCGGACAGCCATCGGGAAAGTAATCATCACTTAGAGAGTTGTATAATCGACCGTGAGGTGGTGCATCACCAACAAGAAGGAGTACTTTGTATGCTTCCTTGTCCCAACTCAACTTGGTTCGTGCATCAAATAATCCATCAGCTACTGCTTCAGGTGTGTCTCCACCTTCAGAGGGTCTGAGACGAGATATCTCCGAATGAACATCCTTAATCTTGCCAGTAAAATCATACACCCTAGTGACATAGGTGCGGTCCTGTGGAGGATGGTCTCTATACGATACTATTCCAAATCTGATAGAGAGTCCCTCAGTCTTTGAAACGATTTTATCGACTATATCGAACAATGAATCTTTCACAGCTCTAATATCGTCTTTCATTGACCCGGTTGTGTCTACTACAAATGCTACATCCAATTTTGCGACTTGAATCCCTGTCCACTCCAATGGAATCAGATGAGTGTGGCCAATTAAGCCTTTTCAGAAGGGGCTTATCAAAGTAGTTTTTAGATGCGGTGGTCGATATCGAGGGTGTGATAATACATGAGTGAGAGCGATATCTTAGTTGAATTCGAGTTTGAGGAAAATTTCGTTCTAAATGCTGCCCTTGATAGAGTAAAAGGACCCTTCATTGTTGAAGACATCAAGATGAAGATGCCCTTTGATTCAAGAGCCGCTTTCCTACGAGGTGAGATGAAAATCCTCCTTGAAATTTCTAGGGGTAATATAAAACCTGTAAAATCAGTACAGCGTGGTGATATTGCGTACATGCCTTTGGGGGACTCTCTCTGCATCTACATCCAGGACATGAACACATTCAGTCCTGTCAATATCATAGGAACGGTAAATTCAGATGATTCTCTAGATAAAATCAAAGATGTAAGAAGAGGAAGTCAGGTCACAATGCGTCTTCGTGAATGATGTTCAGATTCTTTGAAGATTCTTCAGAATTGCCTCGCTTTCGTCCACTTCAATCTCACTTGGATCAACCACGATTCCAGCTTCATAGGTTTCAACAATAGCCTCGAGGCCAGAATCAGTAACACGCTTGAATCCACGACTTGAGAGTGCACGAATTCGCAGTTGTGTTGTATTGAATTCTGTTTTGTTAGCACATTCAACAGCTTGTACATCCATTCGAAGTTTGGAGCGGGATATTCGAAGCTGTTCCTTGGTTTCTGCCAGCTGGGTTTGAAGGTCTCTTCTTTCAGCACTCTCTTCAGCGAAGCGGGTTTTTAGTTCACTATATTCTGTCCGGGGAACAAAGTCTTTAGATATATCAATCCAAGTTACAGTTGTACCATTAAATCGTCGTTTGGTTTCAACTTGATTGAGAGACCTCAGTACAGCTACAACATCATATACACGCCTCTTGGGAACACCCAGCAACTCAGCTAGCTCGTCGCTCCTTATTCCTTCATCTCCCCGTTGCTGGAGAATAGTAACAGACTTCCTAGCTAATTCTACAAGTTTCACAAATGCACCCCACACATATGCTGAAGCCTAGGCTCCTCTAAGCGTCTTCCTTATGGACTCTCATAGCTAGTATTTAATATTTTGTGTTACCTTCGATTTTTCGGTGGTAGTTTCATTTTCGAAAAAGAAAAGTCAGTATTATTGCACAGGTTTGCCGATTTATCGACGGTATCTAGTAAAACAGTCCGCGAATATGTGAAAAAATACTGGAAATGCGTTACCGACAATTTCTTAACACGCGCAAACCGGTCCCGCACTAGATTAGACCTTTGGTCCCACGCGGTGGTTTCTATGAGCAGAAAGAAAGTCATTATAATGGGAGCAGCAGGCCGCGACTTCCATAACTTCAATGTTTATTTTCGAGAAAACGAGGACTATGATGTTGTTGCCTTCACAGCTGAACAGATTCCAGGAATTGGGGATCGCATGTATCCACCAGAGCTCTCTGGAAGCCTATACCCTGAAGGAATCAAGATATACCCTGAAGAAAAACTTCCGGAGCTTATCGAGAAGTTCGAAGCCGAGCAGTGTATCCTAGCGTATTCTGATCTACCTTATGAAACGGTTGGTCACAAGATTGCGTGGGTGAACTCACTTGGAGCTGACTTGCGTCTAATGGGTCCTAATACAACCATGATCAAGAGCAAGAAACCTGTTATTGCTGTTTGTGCAGTACGAACTGGTTGTGGTAAGAGTCAGACCTCTAGGAGAGTCAATCAGATTCTTGTCGATATGGGCCTCAAACCAGTGAACATCCGACATCCTATGCCCTATGATCCAGATTTGACAACACAGATAGCTCAACGCTATGAAAAGCTCGAAGATCTGTACAAGTACCGAGGGACAATCGAAGAGAGAGAAGAGTACGAGCCCATGATCAATATGGGGATCATTCTGTATGCTGGTGTTGACTATGGTAAGATTCTGGAGCAAGCTGAGCAGGAAGCAGAT
>DAOWDY010000041.1 GCA_030638785.1 Candidatus Thorarchaeota archaeon | reverse complement strand
TCACTGGCAAAGAGGCAGTTTACAATAGAGATGAGAGTCTTGTTGTGGAAGGATATCATGAGATAGAAGACGAGTATGAGGAGTTTACATCCAGGTGGGTTTCTGAGATTCCAAGAATACTGAAGAAATCAGGTACAGCTTGGATATTCAGTGGATGGACCAATCTAAGACCAGTGCTCTCTGCCTTGGAACAAACGGATCTAACTCTTATCAATCATATTATCTGGAAATACCAATTTGGAGTCTTTACTAAGAAGAAATTCGTATCAAGTCACTATCATCTTCTCTTTTTAGCAAAACATCCCAAGAGCTATTACTTCAACAAGATTGAGCATTATCCTCTTGATGTATGGGAAATCAATAGGACTTACAAAAAGGGGGAGAAGAAGAACGGGACGAAACTTCCTAATGAATTGGTGATGCGTTGTATTGATTTCACTTCCAAACCAGGAAACTTGATTCTCGACCCATTCATGGGGAATGCTACCACTGCTGTCGCATGCAAGGGCTCGTATAGACATTACATCGGTTTTGAAATCAATCAAGCCATGAAAGAGATAATTGATCACAATATCTCACTCGTTGATCTAGGAGAACTATACACACCATACAAAGAACGAAAGGACGAGTTGGTTGAAAAAGCCAAGGCTAAATTCAAATCCGCATAACCGAGTGATTTCATACAGATTAGTCTTTTTTCTACGAAAAGCAGTTTTATTAGTTACCCATCGAAGCCCAGCTTGTGAGTCATCAAAACCGAAGGAGAATAGGTGTAACAGTCTTCTGTCTAATAATAGCTAATTCTCTATTTGCAGGTCTCATCATCTACTTGGACTCATACTCTGTTTCAATCTGGGATTACGAAACTCAAGTTGGACCTGCGAGCATAATTCTTACAGGTACAACAGAACTACCTGATGTAGAGGAAATCCGTCAAATTGATGGAGTTGCTAAAGCAGCGAATTTCAAGAGGGCATGGGCAAATGTCGTAGCATATCCTCCAGGGTATAACAATGCAACAGTGTACGCGCAAGATTCCGACAAGTCTGTTTCTCGTTCTTTATCTTTACCTCCACCAGAACCAGAATTGAATATGTCAGTACGAGTGGTGAACTTTGAACAAGATATGCTAGAACAATACCCTACCGTTTTCAACTTGACAGATGGGAGATGGCCTGAGGCCCCTGATGAGGTTGCTTTCTCCGCATGGCTCATGGATTGGTTTGTTGTCGATGTGGGAGCAGTTGTAACTTATCGCAACACTCACCAGTGGATATACCATACATTGTACGTTGTAGGCGCATTCGACAGACCAGAGATCGATAACCGAAATCAAGGGTACTATTATTTCGGCGACATGGTGGCAACAGAAGAGATGTTTGGTGAAATCGATGTGTTCTACTATTCATACATAGATATTGATCGGGCTTCTGTTTCTCCTTTTTCAGCAAGCTCCTCGATTGGGAGCCTTACTGAAGTTGAAGAGCACATTAGAAATCTGGATCCGCGATATTCGTCGTTTCATCTCACTAGTTTCAGCTTAGATGATGTCCTAGCTAAGGGTATACAGAGGTATCTAGATTGGCTTGCATCAGCTCGAGTTGATTATATCGTCAGGACACAAACGTCTCTGTTCTTGGCGGTCGTTCTCTCTTCACTTACAATTCAATTCAACCTAAGAGAACAATCTGAAAAGAAGAGGTTACTCATTGCAAGAGGTGCATCTCAGCGACAGGTCACACTTTCTCAATTCAGAGAAGTATTCTTTCTTACCTTCATCTCATTTTTATTGGCCATCGGAATTGGAATTCTAGTCAGCCGTATAGGATTAGCCTCGAGGGGATTCTTTGTCTTCGAATCCCTGGAGTCATTCACACAACCGGTTTTGATTACGCTTGACTCGATGGTGTACATGATTATCTTCTGCCTTCTACTTCCATCCATCGTGTTCTCTCTTTTTCAAGGAGATACAATAAACAAAAAGACCGAGGAAACTGAACATAGAAGGATAGGAAAGTTAGTCAAAGGAGTGCGCAGACTAAGATGGGACGTACCAGTTGTTATTCTGTCGTTAGCTCTTCTTTTAGTAAGCTGGGAAACGGGAGCAGAAATTAATGCAATACCCTTGATGTCCTATACAATCTACTCACTGCCCTTCTTTCTTGCAGTTGGAATAGCTAGTCTTCTTTCGAAGGGGATGAGAACTACCTCAGAGTGGTTTTCTCGAGGGCTAAGAAGAGTTTCAGGCGGCCTCACTTCTTCAATTGGAAGCAGGCGGATTGGAAAGCGTGCTAAATCAGCAGGACCTACAATATTGTTAGTTGCCTTAGCGTTGAGTTTGGTATGGAATAACGCAATTGTTGCTGAAACAATCCCACATACCGCACTCAGTCATGCTAGGTTCGCAATTGGAGGTGACATTTCAGTCAGACTCGATCCAATCCAAAGAGAGCATTGGTCTGAGTTGATGACGGTTATTTCCGAGAATCCAGATGTGGCGGCGACCTCATTTGTTGGAGCACATTCTCTATCCCTATCTTCAGAATTACAGGATACCACTGAATTCGTGGTAGTTGATCCCGATGAGTATATGAGAGTAGGATATGATGCGTTTGGTGAGAAGCTCGATGAGTCCCTCTTGAATGAAATTCTTGAGAAACTAGGACAGAATCCATCAGGTGCAATAGTCACTACTGATATTTCTGATACTTATGAATTAATAGAGGGTGACTCTATTAGAGCTTTCAGGGGTAATGGGAGCGATATTGAGACTCTAGTTTTCAATCTTATTGGAATAGTGAATTCTCTCCCAGATACTATGGTAACATCTCGTGGTTATCATCCCCCTCTGACTGGAGATTCTACCACTCAGGTGGGCAGGCAGAAGATATGGGTAAACAAAGATTATGCCTTAGAACTACTAGGAGAGGAAGAAGAAACTAGTATGTTCATATGTGTGCGTTTGCGAGATGGTGTTGATGGAAAAAGTGTCCTTGATACTATCTTTGAGAGTGGTGGAGATATCATTCTTGGGTATTCCACAGCATTAGACTATGCGGAGGAATTCGTAATAAGCACTCAATATCTCTCAAACCGATCACTAGACACACTAATGACAGTGCTATTATTGGCAACCCTCTCAGGATCTTTGGTTCTATATGCATTCAGCAATCGAGATGACCGAAAAAATGAGGAGGTGCTTCTGAGAGTGATAGGCACTGATAAGCGTTCGATTCAATGGACAAGACAAGTAGAGATGTTGTCTTTGCTTGCTCATACATTGTTACTGCTAATCCTATGTGCACCTGTTATTCTCCAGAACACATTCACCATCTTGATTTACACTAATTCAGTATCCTTGATCTCTTACCCACAACCTCTACTTCCGATAATACCATGGATGACATTCGCAGGTCTATTGCTTCTTGTCATAGGACTCTCGAGTGTTCTCATGGTAAGTATTGCAAAGGTTGACCAT
>DAOWDY010000238.1 GCA_030638785.1 Candidatus Thorarchaeota archaeon | reverse complement strand
TTGCTAACAACATCCGAGTACTTTGCGAAATCTGATTCTTTGAGAAACAGTTCAAACCTTGCCCCCCAACCATGATCTGTTGACATCTCAGTATCATAACCTAGGACATCAGAGCCTTGCCCAAGTCGACCAACAGAATATTGTAAATCAGGAAATGAATCATCCAATAGGTCGCGTACGACCTCTGAGTAGAACAACTCAGTCAGTTTCACTCCAGGAATAAACTCAACCATAATAGACACCACACATATCTTCAAGAGTTGACACAGAAGGCTACTCTTTGCAACCAATAGATTTGTCGGTGATTACGATGAACAACAAAATCAGTGAGGCAGAGAAGCTAGTCAGTAAGGCTATGGACCTTCAGATTGATGAGCAATATGAAGAGGCTGAAGCCGCCCTCCGCAAGGCACTTCAATTAGATTCGGACAATATCAATGCACTGACAAATCTAGGGATTGTGTTAGGGGAACAGGGGGAGTATGAGGCGGCAATTAGCATATTCCGACGTCTGCTTCAAATCGATCCCGAAGACGCGGACATTTGGGTATTTCTCGCGGATCCGCTCACAAGTCTTGAAAAGAACAAAGAAGCAGCAGAGGTTCTTGAAAAAGCAATAAAACTTGACCCCAACGATCATACAACTTGGTCTATCTACAGTACTGTCCTTTCATTCCTTGGAAGAGAGGACGAAGCTGCAGAGGCAGAGAGTAAGGCTGAGGAACTTGCGGAAGCACATGATGATGATTTGAGAAGAAGAGGTTTCCTTTAGTTTTCGGTATATTTTCTATTCGATTCCATCCACTTCACTGCAAAGTCAATCAATTCACGCATAGGCAATAAGCGACTAGTAGCCTGTCCAATCTCCTTGGGTTGATAGCCGATGTGCTTCTCAAATGCTGCTCCTACCTTTTCAAAATCGTCACTCTGATAGTTCAAATCATCCCAAGTCTTCCAAACACGTACACCATCCTCAAGAATAGCTGCACTCCATTCCATTCGCGGAAATCCAGATATATTGGTCCTAGTTTCAGCGTGGTGAAGAGAAGTATTGGATTCATGGGAGGTACCAATAAGGAGAATTTTGGCATCCAGTTCGTATGCTTTACCTAGTGGGCTATCACGTCCATATGCTTGATCAACAGGATGTGTTTTCACAATATCCCGAGCATGTTTTCCCCAAGCGGCCCATGATACTTGAGGGTGGTTGCTTCGATAGACATTTGGATATTTCCTGAAGACCTCTGGTATTCTCCCAATTCCTCGTGTGGGAGTTATGTCTGGGCGGTAAGGTGGGGTTTCATCGCGTATTGTTTGCCACCACTCTTCAGGAATTGGGGGATACTTCCAACCTTTTGGCTCACCGTTTGCAGTACTATGTGTGGGAATCACAAGCGTTCCGTCTGAAGTCAAGACCTCCATAAGGGCGTCAATAACAGTTGTTGAATCACCTACAGTCCAACCAATCTTACTCATTGACGAATGAACTATGACAATATCTCCTGCCTTCAACCCAATTGCAGACAGGTCCTTGACAAGTCGAGATTGTGTAATAGGTTCCTTTGTTGATTCGACTGTCTGCTTTTCACGTTGCCAAGGTTCCATAAGAATCACCAACCACCAGACCGAGTGTGTCGCTAATAATAACGTAGGAGAGGGCAATTTGATTTCAGAATTCACAAGTTGTTAGTGGGCATATGCCATTAAATTGACCTATGTATCAAATAGAATAGTGAAGAGAAGATTCTAATAGCTGCGGACGTTATCAACCCGGTTAGAGTGTTTTGACATGACACGGAGGTTGAGATTTGGAAAATATTGAACAACCTGCTGAAGCTTCACGAGTATCAAAGAGGTACATGATTGGCCTTGTTGTACTCATGGGTCTTATCAGCAACATGGATAGCTGGTTATCTTTAATTGAATCAAAGGCTTTAATCGGTATATTGCGGGAGTTCTGGGGCATTACTGCTGCTAGTACTCCTGCAGATATTGTGGCTGCTCAAACTGATTTTGCGTTTCTGCAAGGGATTTTTGGAATACTAGTATTTGGAGTCTTCTTCATAGCATGGTATGCTGATGCATACGGCAGAAAGAAGGGAATGATGCTTCTCGTTATGGTGATGGGGATTCCCGCAATCCTCATTGTATTCTTGTCGATTAATCAATACGTCTTCCTACTACTATACACTGTTGTAATAATGGGCACAACTAGTAACCTTTGGGAAGTGCCTATATCAGAGGAGGCACCCGCGAAGAGTAGAGGTATGTATGGTAGCGCAGCATTTATGATCGGCGTTATTCCGTTATACGCAATCATAGGCCCCATGATAATAGATGCCAGTGACTGGCGATGGGGTTATGGTGTTATGTTCTTCCTGATGATTATCCTCATGGTTCTACTTTTCTTCATGAAGGACCCTCAAAGATGGATAGACACCAAAGAAGCACGAGGTGAAACCAGACTCGGGATTATGGATGCAGTGAAGAAAATACGCAAAGAGGACTACAAGTATATCGCCATTGCGACTGCGGTCTATCTAACATGGACCATCTCATTCAAAATGGCAACTACATTTGGTGGATCTTACTTTGTGAATGTACGAGGGTTTACTGATTCGGAGTTCAACTCTATACTCACAATCGCCGGGCTTTTGCTTCCTATCAGTGCTCTTATTTCTGGAGTACTGCTGGACAAAGTGGGAAGGAATGTTGTGCTCGTGATAGGTTCGGTTGGTGCTATGGTAAGTCTCGTAGGCTTGGGACTCACTGGATTACCACTATTGTATCAGTCCGCCTATTTCTTCATGGCTATGCTCTTAGCTTGGATCTATGTTTTCATCGTGGAGATATTTCCAAATGAGGTTAGGTCTACAAGTGTTGGAGTATGTATAACTGGAGCGCGTCTCGGATATGTTGTAGGTCCGTTGCTCTCTGCTCTACTGATCCCTCTTTTTGCTGATATGTCAGGATTTTGGATATTTGGAGGACTACTCCTAATTGTTCCTCTATTCACATTGCTAGCAAAACCACTTGAAACAAAGGGCAAGACACTCGAAGAGATTGAGGTAGAGAGATAGACTTTCTATAATAGAGGATGCGCATATCGCGCACCTCACCTCTATTTTTCCAAGATTAGGGTCGTAAGCGAAGCAGGTCAATGTTGTCTTGATTTTCATCTGCAAGCCTATCAAATGCTGTTGCAGCCTCAATCAGAAATTCGATCTTCACTGACCCCTTTTCATAGAATTGTTTTCGCGTTTCCTCAACTGCAATAGCTGATGTACACATAGTTTCATCACTTGGAGGATCAGGCATCTCCAATTGCAACGTGTATGAATTACTATCAAGACCCTTAATTGGTTCAAGAATCATCTCTGTAACATTCTCTCGCCGGATTCGTTCGAGGGTCTTGATTCGATTCAAACAACCCTCTTTCAAAGAAAGAAAGGAACCTTTGATCTCTTCTCCCGTAATCAGGTTAAGGGCACTCTCAAAGAAACCTAAGGATTTTGTTTCCAAGTCAAGAGCGAATTTCATTACGGCACCAAATGTACCCAAATCCAATCTAATCACAACCTCTTTTGACTAGAACCACCGGGTGATAACGACCTTGTTCTCGGTGAAGAAGTCCACAGCATCTTGACCCTGACCATGTAGATCTCCCAAGAACGAGTCTTTCATTCCAGAGAATGGAAATGTAGCAATGGGTGCTACAACTCCAATGTTAATTCCAATGTTTCCAGCCCTCACGCGGTATTGATACTCTCTAGCATGCTTACCACTAGATGTGAATATTGAGGATGCATTTCCATATCGATTTGCATGTACGATGTCTATCGCTTCGTCCAGATCCTTCACATGAACGATAGGAATGACAGGTCCAAAGATCTCTTCTGATGCAATCTTCATCTCTGGTTTAACTTT
>DAOWDY010000025.1 GCA_030638785.1 Candidatus Thorarchaeota archaeon | reverse complement strand
TTACTGATGATATGATGCGTCTTCTTTTAGTGATTGATGCTTACACGCGCGAAGGACATGAGGAGAATCCCATTTGGGTGAAAGAATTGCCTATAATGGCAATCATCTATCATGGAATAGTGAAAGGTGTTTTTCGCGATTATGATTATGCTCCCTGGAGTGTACCAATGCTAGATGGAACTCGAGAATGGCTAAACGTTAGCAGAGAAGGAAAAGATGACTTGGAGGACCTTTTGAATCTGAGAATGATCTCGATTCTCAGGGTTAGTACATCACAATATGGATTTGTGACTGCGTATAGGCTTACAGAGCTTGGGCAAGAGAAGATTCAGACCGCAACGGAATCTATCCAACAGGAAGCAAGTACACTTATTCACCATACCTGTGGAGGGTTGTATTCAGTCGCAATGAAGGGTGCTGATATCTCTTTCAGATGTGATCCCTGCAATTTTAATGAAGAAATTGCAATAGGCGACATCGAGGATATTCCGTATGCTACCAAATCCTACCTCCCAACGTTCAACTTTGGATGGTTTGGAGCAGACAAAGAAGATTACATCGATGATAAGACAAAGGAGGGCAATTGATGACACAAGGATACATCAAAGATGAACTTCTGGAATCAATAAAACTTGGTGGAGTAAAACTGATTCTGAGTGAGTTCCTTCCCAGTGATCGGAACACGCTTGCAGCAATCGGTCAGAAATTGATGTCTAAACGAACTCTTCATGGGGAGTTCGTCACAATGTTGATGGATGAGTGGCCTGAGAAGGCTACTTTTGTATCTGAGAAACGATGTAACTCCGTCCGTGTATTAGACTCTAAGGGTTCCGAATACATTGCATGCGAAGCGAGTATGCAGGATCCAGATGATACAGTCAAACAAGAAGAAATCATTGGCATGTTCCTGAGTCACGAAGGTCACGTGATCTATGGATGTGAAATGGCTCGTATTGGAGATGATGACTTATCTGAAGAACCTACAGCATCACTGGACCACATCGCACGAGTCGTAACAGATCTGATGAATGATTCATCACTACTTATGGATACATTGCTTACTCATCATCAGCGTGGCATTTTGGATTGCATATTCAAAGGCACTCCAAATACTAGATACAAGTTTCTTGGTCTCCTTGCATCCTCAATAACACCTCATGAGGACGATATGGATTTCTACGCTGATGGAGAGGAACATCAGAATGAGTTAGAGCAAGTTCTAGATAATATGCAATTGGCTCACTTTCTCCCAGAAGAAGACACTAGAATTTTCATGGGTGATGGTGGAATGTTGATTGTATCTCCAAAATGGAAAGATTATGAAATCCTGATTACATTCTACTCGCTACTTAGAAGTGCAGAGATTTTTGTAGATGGTCTATTCAATCGAATGTCGCTCCTTGGTGATGAACTATCGCGGGTCGTGAACTTCCTAGAAAGGACCTCAGAGGGTGATTATTCTGTCATTTCAAAGGCACAAAACATACTAACCGACGCCACAGCAAATTATACAATTCTGACCTCTGCTGAGGGTTATCTAGACCGCGGCTTCACCATGATAGCAAAGAGATGGCAGGATGCAGCTGACAAAGTACAACCCAAGCTCAGAAAGATGCTTGAGATAGACAGTGGTTTTGCATCACTCATTGAACGAATCAATGACATAGAACTTGTCCTTAATAGCATCAAGAGTGAGGTTGAAGGTCTCCAGACTCTCTTGTCTACTCAGATAGAGCAGCAAATGCGACGAGTCTATAGTGCTCTTCGTGACAATACTAGAAGTACGAGTGAGGTCATTAAAGCAAGCGAAAGAACTGGTGATTCACTGAGTATTATCCAACTGGTTCTATCAGGTACAATAGCATTTGACATAATTTTGGCAATTACTGGCGAGTACATTACGCCATATGCTGCTATGGCTGCTGATTACCCCTTGCTCTTCTTTGGTTCGGCAGTAGTTCTATGGCTTGTGATAGTGATCGGCCTCAAGAAATCAATGGAGTGGATGGGAACTCACGTCGAGAAGGATCATCTTATTCGACATGCATTGAATCAGCGCTGTGACCCGGAGAATATTGAGAAGTATCTATCAACAAAGGTTGTCACATCAATTGATGAGGAAGTACATGAAGACCGTGAGTCAATCAGAACGCATTACATCTTCAGCGAACCTGATGGGGCTGATGAGGCCATGGTTACTTTGAGTTACGATAGGTTGAATGGCGTTCTTCAGGATATCGTAATTGAAAGTCAAGGCGGCAATGTTGAAGAGATAAAGAGAAAAATTCTACGTGAACTTCAATCATATTTGACGCGTTCAGATATCTGATGGTCACTCTCTGGAGTGACTATCGCTCTTCAATCACATCTACACCCGTACTACTAATCTCAAGAAGTACTTCATTTCCAGGAGTATACTTCATTCCGTCTTGATTCGGGATATCCGCAGCAACTAGCTGTCCTTGAATATCGAGCATAATACGATAGTGCCCAACTTGTGGTGTAACAGATACAACCGAGGCTTGGACTCCTATTCGTGTTGATTCACTAATGGTGATATCCTCAGGTTTGACAGAAAGTGTAACATTCTTTCCTACTGCTATTGTACCTTCTGCATTTATAGTCGCATTACCAATGCCAATCTCCAGTAACCCCCTGCTCTCACCAACAACCTTTCCCCTCAGGATACTACCTCCTCCAATGAATTTTGCAACAAACTCGTTCTCGGGGTTTTCGTACAATTCGTTCGGAGTACCCGTTTGTACGATTGTACCCTCATTTAACACTGCGATTCTATCAGATATTGCAAAAGCTTCTGATTGACTGTGCGTGACATAGATTGTTGTAATTCCCAACTTCTGCTGGAGTTCTCGGATTTCTCCCTGTAGATGCCGTCTTAATTGTGGGTCGAGAGCACTAAAGGGTTCATCAAGAAGAAGAAGTTCAGGATCTAGAGCTAAAGCTCTTGCTAATGCCACTCGCTGACCCTCCCCTCCGCTTATTTCATCTATTCTTCGGTTGAGCAGGTTTTTGATACTTAGCATCTCAGATAGTTCCTCAACCCGAGTAACTGATGCTTCGTGCTCCCATCCTGCCACATCAAGGGCAAAGGAGATGTTCTGAAAAACTGACATGTTGGGAAAGAGAGCAACAGACTGAACCACCATTCCAATCTTCCTCTCTCTAGGAGGTACGCCTGTAACATCCGTCTTATCAAAGAGAAGTGAACCTCCATCCGGTCTAATAAAACCTGCAACCATTCTGAGAGTAGTTGTTTTCCCTGAACCACTTGGTCCTAGTAGCGTCACCATCTCCCCATCCTCTAACGAGAGATCGATTGGACCAATACTTGTTCCATCTGGGAATTTCTTCCTGAGTCCATTTATTTCAACTCGAACCATTATAGAGTTCCTCCATATCCATTCTCCGAGAACTTTTCGATAACAATGAAAGCGATGATACAGATTGCGACGAGTAATAGTGAGGCCGCACCAGCCTCAATGAACTTCCTTACAGCCAAATCCCTGTAGATAGTTATTGCTAGAGTAAAGTTTTCAGGTGTTGCAAGAAAGATTGTTGCTGACATTTCTCCTATTGCCATAGCAAATGAGAACACTGCTCCGACGAGTAATCCTGGAGCAATTAGAGGTAGTTCAACAAAGAACAATCTCTGAAGTGTGCTAGCACCCAACGAATCCGCCTGTTCAATTAAAGCTGGATCAACCTTAGACATTGCAATCTCGATTGCTCTTGCACTGAAAGGCACTCCAATGAGGGTCTGCGCAATAACAATCAAAGGCCAAGGATTTGAACTCAATCCCAGAGGTACAGCAATAGTTATCATTAATCCATACGCGAGTGTAATCGCAGA
Organism: Candidatus Thorarchaeota archaeon; assembly: GCA_030638785.1. GTDB lineage: Archaea > Asgardarchaeota > Thorarchaeia > Thorarchaeales > Thorarchaeaceae > MP5-2226. The sequence continues at coordinate 3,601 of DAOWDY010000025.1, read as the reverse complement.
GACTCCTAGAGGAAGCAAAACCATCATTGAGGTCAGACTGGGCAGTCCTCTTATTCGTGATCTCTGAGTATATGCAAATATTGTTCCTAATATCAAAGAGAAGAGCGTGGCAAGACTTCCATAGAAGAGTGAATTGACAAGTGGAACAAACCCTCCACCTAGGGTGGGGTCTCCAAGATTGGCAAATCCTTCTAGAGAAAACAGTGAGGTTTTAGGATCCCAAACAGCGGCACGCACAATTGAGATCATTGGACCAATACTTAACAGTAAGATTAGGAGTAGATAAACTCCAGCCAGTATTTTCATCGAAGCATCCAGTGAAGACAAAGGAAACGTCTTAGAATAGGCTGTTGGACCTGAGGCTCCTTTGTCATCTTTTCCCAGCTTCATATAGGTGTAGGCCAAGACCAATGTGATGAGAATCTGGATTAGGGCTAAGGAACTGGCTTCTCCATAATCAAAGAAACGAAATGCATTCCATATCTGAACCTCGATGGTCATATAAGAGCCTTCACCGAGAGCAAGAACAATCGGGAAAGACATGAAACAGAAAAGAAATGTCAGAATGGATGCGGCAAGGATTGCAGAACGAATGTGAGGTAGGATGATTCTTCGGAATCTTTGAAGTGCGGTTGCACCAAGAATCTCAGCAACTTCCTCTATCTCTGGATTAAGGCGTTCTAGTGCTGAGGACACGATTAGTAGGAATAGAGGGATGTTATAGAATGCGTGTGCTAGAATAATACCTACATAACCGCTAGCGAAATCGATTATTGAATGCTGACTACCCATGATCAGCATAAGTAGCGAATCAATAATTCCTCCACTCCCAAACATCTGAAGGAATCCCACAACAACTACGATTGGTGGTAGAACGAATGGAACGATGAGAAGTGCACGTATGTATCTCTTCCCTTTGAAACGCAATTTCGCAAAAAGTATAGCTCCGGGGAGTCCAAGAAGAAGAGCAAGGATTGTACTCATGATTGCTTGTATGAATGTAAATGAGACGACTCTCTGAGTTACAACGGAATCTAGGACTTCGAAAAATGTTGAACCCGGTCCATATACTAATCCTTGGAAAAGGACAGACGCAACAGGCAAAACTAAGAAGACGAATAGCAAGACAAATGGGATCGAGAGAATTGCATATTCAACAAGCCTGTTACGATTCATCTGCTTATCCTCAACTAGCCTGTCATGATGGCATCATATTCATCCAACCATGTTTCTAGATTTGTCGCAATTTCTGTACTACTCAACAGTGCATTCAACAGGCTCACATCATCGGGATGTAAAGCGTACTGGAATACGGGATCAAATTCAACATCAGAATTGGCAGGGAACATCCATTGGTTAAGTGCGATATGTGACTGAACAGCTGAAGTTAGACAATAATCAATGAAGGCTCTGGCCAAAGTCGGGTTTGGTCCATTCTTTACTAGACCTATTCCCTCAACTTGCATCCATGCGTAATCCACACCGTCATAATGGATTGGAGCTATTGCAGTATCAGGAACTCCTCCCGAAAAGGAAGCACCATATGCTGGATCGGTTCCATAACTCACCAATAGATGGCGTGTGGGATCCGAATCCCATTTAGTCCAGGCTTCTGTCCATCCTTCCTGAACGTCAATGATTCCCTTCACATCACTCCACCATTGCGTCCAATCTTCTTCCATTAGTTTCTCATAGACTGCTATCTGGCTTAGAAGGAACGAAAGCCCTGGGCTGCTAAAATGAGGATTTTCAGTGACTAAGTATGATGAGAGATCTGCAAGGTTTGGAAGTGTAAGATTTTCTAATTGAGGATGTGATGTTACATTGATCTCTGCAAGTTTGTAAATCACTGTGATTAATCCAAAGTCAAATGGTGAAACATAATGATCTGAATCCAGTGCAGATACTATTGAATCATCAATAAGATCAATGTTAGAGGGTGTGTATTGTTCAAGAACACTCTTTGCAAGAGTCTGCAAAATCAGGATGTTGTCTATACCAATAACAACATCGGCAACCGGATTCTCAGACTCAGCCACTAATCGTGATATGATTCCATTCGCGTCAGTAATAAGGCGTTCAATACGAACTTCGACTCCGTATTGATCCTCAAATGCTCCAAATACTGTGTTGTCAATATTGTCTGGATCGTTTCCCCAGAGCATGAAACTGTCGTAGGTGTAAACTGTAAATGTTGGTTGTTTCCATGTTACTATACCATATGTTGCAATAACTATCACAACAATCACTGCCACTGCCGCGATGAGTTTCTTTGGATCTTTTCTTCTCGGATATGCATGTCCAGACATCTACAACTGCATCCTTTATATTGGTGTTATACAACTGGGTTATAGGAATTGTTTCATATAAATAGTTTCCTTCAGAGGTGTTTCAATGCGACCGCCATGTGAGCTTGTTCAACGTGAGTATCTACCCTTAGTTAGGTCAATTCTAGCAAATAGGTTGAAGGATTTAGGGCATTCACAGAATCAAATTGCTGAGGCGATGGGCATAACTCAAGCTGCTGTTAGCAAGTACTGGAATCAGAAAGATGGCGCACAACACCTAATCCCAGCAGTTACAGAATTAACAACAAGACTTGCTCAGGAGATTGCTAACAATAACCCTACTAGCGATGCTCTTGTCAGAGAGGTATGTGCAACCTGTATGTCTCTTAGAATAGGATCTGATCTCTGTATCATGCATCGAGAGAGTGTCCCTTCCTTGGGCGCTGTCAATTGTCAGATTTGTTCTGAGCTATTAAGCGGCTCAGAACCACAATTGGTGTCGAGAGCTAGCGTTCTCTCTGATCTCCAAGAATCTTTAAGAATTATTCAACGTTCTCGTGTCTTCTCACATTTGGTCCCACAAGTGAGAGCAAACTTGGTTGCATGTAATGAAAAAGCAATTATCTTAACTGATGTTGCAGGAATTCCTGGACGAATCACCCTCATTGAAGGAAGAGCCCGTGCATTGGTTGGTCCTAGATTTGGGGCGTCAAAACATACAGCTTCTCTCTTGCTTGAAATGAGGAATTCTTGGTCTCATGTGCGTGCATGTATGTGTCTTAGTGGGAGATTAGAAGTTGTCAATGCTGCTAAATCCCAAAAAGTGAAAATCTACGAGCTCTCAGATTCTGAAAGTGATCCGATTAGAATTGCAGAATCAGTTAAACAAAAGCTTTCAAAATCGAAATCTAAATTGAAAATTGGTATACATGTTCCTGGAGGACTGGGAGTTGAACCAATTTTGTACATCTTTGGTTCAAGTGCAACTGAATTGGGAGAATTGTGTGAAGAGATGGGACATAGAATAGTGAACTAGAGTATACCTCGTGTTACATCGTTTTATCTTTCATATTCGTATGATTTGTATAGAACCAGCCCTGAGATGGAGCAAATGGTGACAATACGAAAAGGCAAAATGCGGGATTGTAAGGATCTTCTAACAGTCTATCAGACAACACGTTGGTTTTATAGAACAAAGGAGAATGGTTTCAAGACTGTAGAGGAAATTAAAGTAGAACATCGTGGTGTAGGTTTTAAAAACTGGGGATGGCTGGTTGCAGAGAAGAATGGGGTTGTTGTAGGCGAGGTAGTTT
>DAOWDY010000138.1 GCA_030638785.1 Candidatus Thorarchaeota archaeon | reverse complement strand
TGAATTACAGACCAGTTGTGGTTATGTTTAATTCCACAGCAAAACAGAGGTTACAACTTTGGGCAAGGAAAAAATTCTTGGTGCGCTTATATTCATCTTCGCGCTTCTCGTGCTTATCTACTACACTTGGGGGTTACTTATTCTACAAATATTCCCCGATCTTGCTACGATGGTTCCTGCAGGATTTGAGTGGTTGTTCGCTCCTGACTGGAAATGGCTTGTCATCCTGCCAATTTGGCTTGCAGCAGTATTGATCATGGTAATTGCCATGTGGATCGGCTGGACTATGCTGACAACCCCAGCTCCTGAGCCCCTCGAGGACTTCGACTTTGATGAGGAGTCCATTGAACCTGAGAAGAAAGAAGAGTAAACCTCTATAATCTGTAAGTTTGCTGAGAGGGCCTTTGTGCCCTCTCTCCATCTCTCAAGCATTGATTTTGTGAGTGTTTCTAACACTCTTGTTGTTGAAAGTAGAAAATATTGAGGTTAGGTCTTATCTACTGCAGCCTCGATTAACGAGATTCCCTTGTCGCGAAGTGAATCTGCCCCTTCCTGGGTCTTTGCCTCTGCGAAACATCTCCAAAGCGGTTCTGTCCCAGACGGACGCATAAGTATCCAACCTTCATCATATATTATCTTGACACCATCAAGAGTGATTGTTTCTTCATCCTTAGTCAATTCGATTAGGCTCTTTAGTAAAGCTGTCTTCTTCTCAGCTGGAACATGAACTTTGGTCTTGGTATTGAAATATTGAGGTAGACTGGCAACAAGTTCTGATAGTTTCTGATCTTCAAGAGTCATAATATCCACGATTTGTGCAGCAGTCATTGCACCATCTCGAACTGCTTGGTGATCGGGATAGAACACCCCACCATTTTCTTCTCCACCAAATTCTGCGTTGATTTCTACAACTCGATGAGATACAACAACACTGCCAACCTCTGTCCAGTCAATCTTTGCACCAGCATTCGCAACGATGTCTTCAATCAGTCGCCCACTACTTACTGGAGTAACAAGTGTAGACCCTGGCTTTTGTCCCAGAACGAATCGTGCAAGAATTGCAAATGACTGGTCGCCCCAAAGAATACGACCTGTTTCATCAACGAACGTTGTTCTGTCAGCATCTCCATCATGAGCTAGTCCTAAGTCAGCCCCCACAGAAACTACAGCCTGCGATAGATCTTTGATGTTTTCGGGAATGGGCTCAGGATTTCTTCCTGGAAACATTCCATCCATTTGGGAATTGATGGAAATTACTTTACAACCAAGCTCTCTCATCAGAATTGGTGTGACCAGAGATCCAACGCTTGTCGCACCATCAACAACTACTGTCAGGTTGCGTTTTTTGAGCGACTTGATATTTACATGAGATTTGATAGCATCAATGTATCGTCTAAGGGCTAAATCATCCTTGGATACAGAACCGATGGATTCCCATGTCGCAACTTTGAACTTCTTTGAGAAATAGATATCCTCGATCTGACTTTCAACCTCGCGGGTGACTTCAATTCCACTCGCTCCCATCACTTTGATTCCATTGAACTCTGGAGGATTATGAGAGGCAGTAATGACGACTCCTCCAACACAGTCAAGGATTGGAGTATTGAATTGTAGAGTCGGTGTAGGAGCAGGCCCGATATCAATGACAGAACATCCAGTTGAGAGAAGACCTGAGATTGCGGCACTCATGAACATCTCACCGCCCATTCGAGAGTCTCTTGCGATGGCGATTTTTCCGGGTCCCAAGATGGTACCTACAGCCCTTGAAATATCCAAAACCATATCGACTGTGAAGCTCTCATTGATGACTCCACGAACGCCGTTAGTGCCAAAGATTTTCCCCATCTGGTTCATCCTTCAGGATGTGCAATGAGGTCAGAACTTAAAACTTGCTGCGACTCCGTCAAAATGAGTTTAGAAATGCCAATCTTCGGTCGAAAGAAAAACAAAGAGTACGAGCAGGCAGTCAGATTGTTAGCTGATGGCCAAATTGAGGATGCAATAGAACGACTTAGAGCAATAATTGATGACCATCCAAATTATACAGATGCCTTGACATCTCTAGGTGTTGCTATGATCCAATCGCTCGGAGAGAACAAAGAAGACGGAAGAATAATCCAAGAGGCCTTTGATTATCTCGATCGGGCAATGGACTCGAATCCAAAAGATCCGGTTCCTGTCTTCAACAAGGCAGTCTGTCTTCGGGATCTTGAAAGATATGAGGATGCGATTGCTACTTTCGATCGCGTATTGGAGATTGAGGAGAGATTCGCTCTTGCAGTCCTTCATAAGGCTGAGATCCACTACGAATTGGAGAAATGGGAAGAGGCTGTAGACCTTGCTCGTTTAGCAGCGATTAGAGATCCAAGTACTACTGTATCGATGACCTGGGTGAGAGATGCAATGGAAAAGGCCGGCTTACTTGATGAGGATGGCAACCCAATCGAAAAGGAACCAGGTCAACCAAAGATGTTCTAGAAGGGAAACCTTAAATTCACATCACGGCGAGTCAGGCCAGTTTTGACGAGTATTAGCTACTCCGTCTGAACCATGTTAGGTGATTAGATGTCACAGAAAGCAGAACCAATGTACAGAGGAATTCCACTCTCAGAGTTAGTCAAGTTGAATATGGACTCGCTCATTGAGTTACTTCCCTCACGTAGAAGAAGGACACTCAAGAGAGGATTGCCTCCCAGACAGAAAAAGCTCCTCATGAAGCTCAGGGCTGCACGCAAGTCCCAGAGAAAAGGTAAGGAAGTTGTCGTGAGGACTCACTGCCGTGACATGGTTGTTCTACCCGAGATGGTCGACCTCACAATTGCTGTCCACAATGGAAACGATTTCAAGCGTGTCAAGATCTTACCACAGATGATTGGACATGTTCTTGGAGAATTTAGCTCACCAATGAAGCGAGTTTCACACGGCAACCCGGGTATCGGCGCAACTAAGAGCTCCGCTTATGTACCTCTGAAATAGCACATTCTAAGAAGAGATCCTTTGGATTCTCTTCTTTTTCACACTCTTTTCGAATAATTAGGGTTCATATTGTGTTAGGTCTAGTTCGAGGTTTCTAGGACCAATAGTATCAGGTATGAACTCGCTGATTTTCTTTCTAACAATCTTCCTAGTACTCCCTACGGATTGTTACTTCAACAGATTACTCACGTTCAGTAAACTCAACTATGGCATTATGCTGGAAAACAAATGAGAGGTTTCGTCCTCTAACCTTTGGAAACTTGTCTACCCGAAGAGTACTAGTTTCAACTCTGACATAGTATCTGTCAAGGTGTCCTTCAATGACCTCTTCTAAAATTGCATATTTGGAATCAGTGGATGTCGTTCTCCAAATGAACTCATAATAGGCAGGATTCTCTGTGG
>DAOWDY010000001.1 GCA_030638785.1 Candidatus Thorarchaeota archaeon | reverse complement strand
GGTATCAATTGTTCATGAAAGGAGAAACTGAAAGGGCGATTAATGTTCTTAGGTAATTCGTGGAGATGTATCCTCGTTCTGGCCAAGCACATTTTGTACTTGGTACTGTGGCTCAAAAGAGCGGTGATAAAGAGCTAGCGATTGAGTGTTTCGAAAAGGTCTTGGAGCTTGACCCGGAAAATCAAGATATAGCTCACAGGTTGGAAGATCTTCACGCGCAGTGATTTGGACCATCTTGCTGAGTCTTACAGAAAGGGTGACGAGTAGTCGCATAAGAGAGGTCTAGGCCTCTCCCTCCCATTCTTTTTTCTTCTATAGTTGACCAGTGTTGATACGAACTGTCAAATTGGCCATCAACTCTATCTAGTTTTCTTTCTTCCAAATTCCTAAGAGTACATGTTTCTTTCTTAATATGCCATCCCATGCATAATGGTGTCCTTTGACCATACGCTTCAAGAAACGTCCTACAACACGCTTCATTGGTTCGCCAGGCTCTCGCAACAGGATTTGTCTTCGTATCCGATTCACTCTGGCACCAGGCATGTAGTATTTCAAAACGTTTGGATTTATTCCAAATACAACATGGCAGTTTACATTGGGCGGATAGTGTTCGTGATAGTATTTCAAATCCTTCCCTTTAATGAAATCCTCGACTCGTTCATCATCAGGTACAAGAACAATTAGGTAACCACCTGGAGCAACCCATGATTTCAGTTTTTCAAAGAGGGCCGCCCATTTTGATACTTGGATATGCTCTGCTACAGCGATAGCAAACACCGTACCGTATGTTTCTGATGTTTCATATTCAAGGAGGTCACCTTCAACTATCTTCAATAGACTATCTGGACCAGAGGGTCTAAGGTCAATGCCAATATAGTCCGACGATAGAAACTTGTCCTTATGACGAGAGGTTAGCTGACTTGTTCCATCTCCTGGTCCAATCTCAATCATTTTGTCAGCGAACACATAATCGGGGATCATGTTATAGTATACACTGTTTCCAGCCACTTTGATTAGCACCGCCGTGAGGAATTTTCCTAAGATATGCTTTGCATTCCATACCACTTGCAAAATGACTGTTTTGGTTAATGGACCTCATTACTTCTTTATATTCATGAAAATAATGATTTGAGATCATTGCTCTCGAAAGATAATGACTTTCAACCTCTCCTTCCCTCTCATTTTCAATTCTAACACGTCCACTTCTTCAAGGGTTGATACTATCTTCCTTTCAGATATTCTCTAACCATTCTATGTACTTGTAGCGCAACAAGGTCTTTCGGAACAAGTCCAAGGTCTGCGAGACCCCAGACACCTTGTGTGTAGATCATAATATGTGAGGAATTTGGATGACCATAAAGGGAGCAGAGTGCGTACTGTGCAGCTCTGACAAGGTCAATATCATCATCTTTGAGGGAAGGAATCATCTGTTCAAAGGTCGCTGATTTGAGGTCTAGCATGGCATTCCAACTATCTGGTAAATTCTCAGATAGCCAATTGCGGACCTTCTCGGAGCTGGGTAGGCTAATGGCACTTGGAACAGAGTCCCAGTCAGTCCCTTTACTCACGGTGATGAGCTTCTTAGTTTTCAATTGGGTCTTCTTGAGAATATCTCCACGAATATTCTTCTTGAGTGCATCCAACAGCCACTCCACCGTCTTCTCATGAATCAGTCCCTCGTTTGAAGCATAGGCGATACGATGAGCAAAGATTCCATTATGACCCAACATACCATAGTCTACCACAGCAGTACCAATGAGGTCAATGTGAGGATTCAGGTCTGTTGGTTCGGCAGGTTTCTTGAATTGCTCATCAACAATGAACTTCTCAGGCATCTTACTTGGAACTTTCCTGATCATGTACTCAGCTAGATGCCATAGAGCGGCATTGGTTGGATTCGTATACTTTACTTCTGGGACTTCAGTCAGGAGTGAAACTGGAAGGATGAAACCATGTCCTAGGCCATCTGGGTGCTCTGCTGCCATTGACAGAGCAATTCGTGTGAAACGGAGGTATTCACCCATCGATGAGAGACCTATTCCTCCCTCCATAGCACTAATCATACTCTTTTCTCTGATGGATTGTGTGAACTTTCGCAGGAGATTTCCAGGGGAGTCTACACCAGAAGTCACTTTGTATCTAGGTCCTTTTTCAGGTGACCAGTGGTCTACTGAAGTCAAGTGTTGCGTAAGCCGTTGAATTAAGGCTAATTGAAGACTCTTCTTCAAATCCGTGGGTACCACTATAGGTGTATTCTCTGGCTCAGTAATTAGTAATTTAGAATGAGGTCCCAGTTCCTCAATCATTCTATGAATTGAGAAAGTGAGTATTGTTGAGTGTGCAGTATCATACGTACGTTGCTCATGCCATGATGCTGCATGCATCAAGATGGCCCAAGTTGCAGAAGGATGTGCTCGTGAGAGTATATCTTTGAGTGCAGCAAGTGCAGCATTTTCGTTAGATCTCAAGCATGCCTCTACAATGTTCATTGAAACACCTAACACTTGCTAAATAATAATCGAATATATCTGTTGAGAGGAAAGAGTCCCGAATAGAACCAAGTCTTAAGAAATGATGAAAGACTGTCTACATACATTACAGGTGATTGTTTCTCCCTTTACAGCTACTCTGTTAATTTCCGCTCTACAATAAGGACAGCCATGTACTGTCTTTGGGGCAGGTCCCGATCCTGTACCAAGAATGAAATCACCTGAATCATGATCAACACGTCCGGATAGCTCTCTACCATCTAGGAGATTGCTAAGAATCTTAGAAACTTCATGGGCTGGAACACCTGATTCCTGTGCGATTCGTTCTATCCCAATTTTTCGCATTGATTGGACTGTTCTCTTGACAGCAGATACAGGATCAATCATCGCTTTCTTATCAGTTGGAGGTGGTTGAAGGCTTGCTGAGGCAAGGTCAGAGGGTTTTATTGCAGGTGCAAGAGCTGCTGCTGGCGTTCCACCAGCTGCTTCAAGTTGGGATTTCAAATCAGACATCTTCTGATTGTATTCTTCTTCGGATGTCCAGCCTCTCATATAATCCAAATCAAGGTCTTTTATCGCTGTTTCAATCTGTTCGATCTCTTCACGAGAATCATCGTTCAAAGATGGTTGACCTCCAATGTTGATTCACATCAACTCTTGACTTTACCATATATTCTTATGGCGAAGGAATCAAACGACCATTCTCAGTGCTTTAAGAGGGTGCTTGGTCAACATTCGTTTCATCATTCTCGATCGCATTGTACGATATGATTCCATACCCATGATGAAATCTAAGGTATGCCTTTTCATAATCGGGTCCTCACTTGCCATTTTGCATAGAGCTTCCATATTTGCATTCGAGCGGAACATAATCTTCTCCATAAACTTCGCCACCTTCAGGTCTGCTCCAATACCATCCCGCATCTGGGTATGATAGGTTACCGTGGAAACATTACTGGCTCCGGATGCAATCTTTTGAGCGACCTCAGCTGCAGATTTTCCTGATTCAATGGCATAATAGATACCTTCCCCAGTTGCAGGACCGACAAATCCAGCGGCATCACCAATCAGCATTATTCTCCTTGAACTGGTTTTGTCAATCATTCCACCAACCGGAATCCGCATCGAAGTTGTATCCGCGAGGTCTAGTTTGGTACCACAACGCGCCTCAAAAGCCTCGGTGAACTTCTTCCATGACCCCTTCAGATCGGTTAGATGCTTTACCATGACTCCGATTCCTAGACTATACTCAGACTTCTTTGGAAATGCCCAAGCATATCCATGAACCAGAGCACCAAGATGTATCTCTATGGCGACTCTCTCTCCCCATTCAGGATTACCCGAGATACGAGTGATATCAGAAGGATCCATTGGTACTGAGGCTTCGATACATAATGCCACTTCATCATCTTTCCATCGGGGATGCAATCCACTCTTTCTAGCTATTACACTATTCACGCCATCTGCTCCTACAAGCAATCCTCCTCGATGGCTCCCCTCACTTGTAAAAACATCTACACCAGATGAATCCTCAACAAGATCAATTACATCCGATCCCTGAATGACTGTAGCTCCCGCCTCTTCTGCCTTCTTGAGTAGTAGATGGTCGAAATCCTCTCTTCTGACAGTATATCCAGTTGGTTCAGATCTAACTTCCTCCACAACAAGTCCTGATGGTGAAACAAGTCTGAGAGCACATTGTTCGTGCTCAATTGCAGATGAAAAATCAAAATCAAGAGCATCCTTAACTCGCGCAGTTAATCCACCGCCACATGCCTTTCGTCTTGGATGAGTCGCTTTCTCAATCAGCAAGACCTCCAATCCCAATTGAGCTGCATGGCGAGCACAGGTCGCTCCCGCCGGCCCTCCACCAACTACTATCAAGTCTTGAGCCAAATTATAAGACCTCCCTATCAAAATTCACCGAATTCATACAATCACAGGCTACCCAAGCGCCGACCAGTGGGTAAATCATCAAGTAACAGCCCTTCCTTCTCAGCTGCTTTGATTGCCTCTGTAGCTTTGGAACCACCTATGTTCTCAAGTGCGCCAGCCACAGTCTGTCTAACAAAGACGGATTCATCTCTTAGAGCGTCAATTAGTGCTCCTACTGCAGCCTTGTCATTCCGTTCTCCAAGTTCTGCCGCAACGTGTATCCTTACCATGTACCGATCGTCTTTCAATGCAACAACAAGCAATCCAGTAGCTGTAGGACCGGTAATTTCGCCAATTCTCTCAACTGCACCTAGAGCCACTTGTTCATCTTGACTCCGTATCTCAAGTGCAAGCTCATCGAGCATCTCCTTGTCTATTGCTCCCTTCGTTTTCCGTTTTGCTTTCGATGCTTTCTTCTTCTTGGGCTTAGATTTCATTGATGCTGATTTCTTTACAGGCTTCTTCGCTTTAGCGGCCGGTTTCTTTGGCGTCTTTTTTGCTGGAGCTTTCTTCTTTGCTACAACCTTCGGTTTTGTCTTAGCTGGGGTCTTCTTTGCCTTGGTCTTGGTTTCCTTCTTAGTAGCAGCTTTCTTTACTGTTTTCTTCTTGACCGGTTTCTTACTAGTGGATTTCTTGGTAGTCTTCTTCTTTGTCTTACTTGACTTTGACACCTACTTGCCTCCAGCGAACCCAACAGCGTATTATTTACTCATCGGCATGCAGTCATATAAAAGGTCTCAATAGACGGGCCACAACAGAACTGCCTTAACTAAATCACTTAGTGGCACAATGAGGTCAAGAAACAATGCATGAGTTCTCTGCCGCACTATCAATTGTGGAAACCGCAGTGCAAGCTGCAAAGGAGAACAACGTTTCAAAGGTAAAGGCTGTCAATGTCGAGGTTGGAGAATTTACATTTCTTGTTCCCGAGCAACTTGAGTTCAACTTTGAGATTGCTAGTAGGAACTCTGTAGTAGAAGGTGCCAAGCTTCAGATTACTAAGAAGAAAGGTGCCCTGAAGTGCGATGACTGTGGCTTTGAGGGAGAATCGCAAGTTGACACAGATATACCTTCACAGATAGCAGTCTTCTCCCCAATGAAATGTCCAAAGTGTAAGGGAAGTTCCACCGAGATAATTGGAGGAAAAGAGTTCATAATCACAAACATTCTTGCAGAGGTCACACCAGCCTAACTTCCTCTGTAGGTGCTAGTGGGTCGTTGGAACCCTGAACAGAAATGAGATTATTAGATCAGAATAGCGTTGAGCACACCATCTTGACCAGGTCTGCTAGTGACTTTTGCGCGACCAGCTGTAGTCTTGATGATAGTACCTCTAGTAATTACTTTTCTCCGCTGGTAGTCCATGCTTGCTGAATTCTCTTCCACGTCTTGAATCTCTGCACGAACTGTTGTGTTCTTCTTAGAATCCGTCACATTGGCAAACTTAGCTGTAATTACTGGAGTCTTGGTTGT
>DAOWDY010000165.1 GCA_030638785.1 Candidatus Thorarchaeota archaeon | reverse complement strand
GAGATTGAAACAATTCTAATTGGAGAACCTGAAGAGGAATGGAATCAATTTGCTCTCATGCAGTACCCATCTCATGATGCAGTTCAATCGATGTTTAGAATAAGGGGAACTCCTGAAGCCGCAATCCAGAGAGATGCAGGACTAAAAGCAACGAAAGTTTACGCTATTACTCCAGATTAGGAAGGAAATTATTTGCTTCTTCGGGGGAGTACTTAAACGCTTCAAGATGATTTCGAAACATGGTGTAAGAATGATTGTAGAATATCCAACAGATAGGAGAACTGAGTTGTTACCAATCTTTGACAATCATCCATATCTTCATGCTCTTAGTGAGGCCTTCTTGAAAGAGGGTTTAGGTGAAGCATTTACTGATAGTCTAGATGCTCCTCAAGTTGTGCTTCTAAATCACAAAGGCGTTATTTTCCTTTCAGGAGATGCAAATAATCCATCAGTACCTGAGTTACTAGAACGTGTTCCTCAGAAGTGTCTAATCATTATACCACCCAGGAATTGGGAAGTAAGAATCAAAGAGTTCTGGGGAAACAAGCTCAAACCTTATCCAAGAACAAAGTTCTCCTCTGAAGGATTGGATATCAAACATATGCAAAACATCCAGAAGAAACTACCTGATGGAATGGTTATCGAAGAGGTAACAAGTGAAACAATACATCAAGTTTCAGACCAGGCTAAAGGAATCATCAAACAACTTTCTCCTTCGCTTGAAAAATTCATGGAGAAGAATTTCGGTTTCCTGATCAGAGATGGAGAAACAATTGTGTCACTCGCCTTGGCTGCTTCACCAATATACAATAATGAATTTGAGATTCACATTGAAACTCATCCAGACTATCAGAAACGTGGGCTGGCAATGATTTCCGCTGCGAGATTAATCCAACACAGTTTGAAGAACGGGATGCTTCCTCATTGGGATGCAGACAATCCGCCATCAGCCAAACTTGCTATTAAATTGGGATTCTCGAACCCTGAAGAATACAATGCATACTATTGGATAGAAGAATAATACAGAGATGGTTGTACAAACCACTTATTACCCAGTCTACATTTAGTCCGTCTTTATGCTATTCTGCAAGAGGAATTACTATGAGTATTCTTAGAACATTGAATAGAAAGAAACAGCTATTCCTCCTATGTCTATTACTGATAGGATCATCATCAGTCCTAGCCAATGTAATTCAAACTGACTTTGGTACGATTGATGTAGAGTATATTCAAATCATTGATGAGAGTGGTTTGACTGTCACTGGAAAATTGTATCGTCCTTTGACCGCAACTGAGGATAATCCAGCACCAGGTGTGTTGTTGCTTCATGGTATGAACAATGACAAAGATACGGAAGGACCTGCTGCGTTGGAACTTGCAAGAAAGGGAATTGTTGCCTTGGCTATAGATGCAATCAGCCATGGCGATTCTGATCGTTTGGTGGATATTCTCGGTTACTTCACTGGAAGTTTAATCACAACTCTTGGAGGAAATGCATCATATCAATGGTTGAAGGAGCTTCCATTTGTTGATGCTACAAGAACCGGATTGGTAGGACACTCGATGGGAGCGGGAACTGTTGCTGCCATTGCAGCTACTAATCCTGATCATCGTGCAATAGTGATTCAAGCTGATGGCCCTTACAACTTGACAACTCATGATTACATGAACAATTACCTTGCGGTCTGGTCATTCTATGAGGAACTCTTCACAACACAGACCCGAGCAGACTTCCTTCAGGACAGTCTTGAGATGATTGCATTCAATGAAGGGTTGGGGGATGCATCAGCGGCTCAAGCTGATTTCACCTATGGAACGTTTGCTGATGGTTCTGCACATAGGTACGCTCAATGTCCGTGCACCCATCCGGGAGCTACATGGAATTCCAAAGGAGTCAGTGAAACAACAGCTTGGATGCTTCAGGCACTAATGGGTCTTGGAGAGTCTGCGGCAATGTCACTCTCTGCTGAGTCATCACAGACCTATATGATCAGGGAAGGTGCAACACTATTCGCACTGATTGTTTCAATACTCTCAGTAATCCCACTTGCTAGTATTCTTCTAGAGATTCCATACTTTAACAAAGTATCTCGACCACTTCCCCAGAAAATTCCAACAAAAGGAAAACAGTGGTGGATGTTCGCGCTTCTCAATTCAGTAATCGGAGGAGTAACTTTTCTTATTCTACCAGATCTTGGATTATTAGGAGGAGCCTTTCTAGGGGCATTCTTACCAGTATTTCTCTTGGTGACTGGTAATGGTCTGATTCTCTGGTTCCTCGTAAATGCACTAATCGCCTACATCTTCTACCGATTCTGGTTCAAGAAGGAATCTGCGAAGGAGGGAGGGATTACACATGAGGACGTTGGAAGGTTCGAATCATTTAGGGACCCTGAGAATCGAGATGTGATTTTCCGAACGGTGGTCTTCTCAGTGGCATTGTTCTCTTACCTGTATTTCCTTGTGGCAGCTTCACAAGAATTCCTCGGAATTGAGTTCAGGTATATGTGGCCAGTCCTGAAGGAGTTCACTCCAGACAAGTTCGGTCAGTTCTTAGTCAACATTATTCCAGTATTTCCATTCTTCCTGATTAACGGAGGAGTGTTTGCCTTTGGAATGATTAGACAGCCTGAATCTGACACGAAGTTGAAGACTCAGATGATTTGGTGGACCAAGATAGTGTTTGCTATGGAATCAACTCTGCTTGTGATGATTCTCATTAACTATCTCCCAATGTTCCTCTTAGGGACTGGTCCATTACTTGGGATGGGTCTCTTCGGAATATTCCTGATGGCATACATACCGTTGTTTGCGGGCGTATTCTTCATCATGACTGCATTTTATCAGCAGACTGGGCGGATATACTTGGGATCGATCTTCGCAACCCTCCTAGTAGTGTGGATTATGACAGCAGGAATGCTGATTTAGAATATTTTCCAACCCATTGGAAGGAACTTCGGTTCCTTCTTCCCTTGCTTTTTCGAATTACCAGATTAGCGAAAGATTCTTCTCCAAGGTGTGGAAGATATTATGTTCGATGAGTTTAATCGTGGGATAGAAGATGCGATCACTAGGAACCATAACCTTGTTCTTTCCTTACATTGATGATGAAACGAGGAAGATACTTCACAATACAATGATTGAAGCAAGTGATTTTTCTGATTTCTCAGAGAGGCTATGTACAATCGTATTAACTACAAACACACCAATTCTCACACAGTATCTAAATTTCTATTTTGTAGTGATTCTCGCTGAGCAGAAATTACTCACAAAAATCGCAACTGCAGACAAAATACCTCGGATGATGAAGCCAATCTTCCTGTTAATGCGCTACTTGAGCGAAGATGTTACAGCTAGTTGGGACGAGATGACTCAACTATTGGCAGATGCAGTAGAAGAAGTCCCAAACGAGTGGTTCGTATGCCATCTATATCTTTTTTGGAGGTATTTAGCTGCAGAGTCATCAATGTATCCACCTAGTGATTACAATCTGCATCCTTATGAATCAGTAGTAGCTGATGTGCAAAAGAATCAGGACTTGGAATACCTCAGAATTTTTCTCCTCCTCATTGAATCAAGAGGATTCACATCAGAATATGAAGTTTCAAAGGCGATAGGTTCAATGGAAAAAGCGCTTGAACTTGCAAAGAAATATGATGACCAGCTTATGGAAGCCCATATTGAGTACATAATGGCAAGTTGGATAAAATTCACAGATACAAAAAGAGCCATAGACTATGGTATTCATGCACGGAAAATCTTCCAAGGGCTTGGTGCTACTAACGGATTGTCCCTTATTCAAAGTCTACTTGGCCATATAATGGGAATGAGAGGGGAGTATGATGCTGCAATTGAGCATCACAAACAAGCTCGAGAGATTGCAGGATCAATGTTGGTTCAAACTATTACCGCTGACAATATAATAGCAATGTATTTCCTTCTATCTGGGAAAGGGAATGATGCACTTGAAATTGTTAATCGAATTCTAGAATCATCCGAAATACCACCAACTTTCATTCCAGATTTTGAAAGGCTGAAAGCTTGGGCATTAACTATTCTGGGTCGAAACGAAGAAGCGAGAGTTGAATTTGATAAGTTCAGGGAACTTGCGATGAAGAGTGGAGAAACTAAGCTCTTAATTCAAATGGAATTATTGGAAGGTCTCTTGGAGAAATCCGAGAATAATATTGAAACTGCCGCATCTACTTTCGAAAAAATACTGACATCATTCAGAGATAACCCGATGCCACTTTATGAAAACATGAGTCTGATCAATCTTGTTGATATCGAGATTGAGATGCTTTATCCGGAGTCAATCGATATACGTGCAGACTCATCAGGAACTTGGATGAATGCTCTGGAAGATCATTTGTCGAAATTCGATTTCCCTGGAATTGCTGCCCAATCAAAGCTTCTGAAAGCGAAATTCCGTCAGAAGCAAGGACGACAGGATGACGTACAGAGATTACTAGATGAAGTTATTGCAGCTTCCGAATCACCAAGTATGAGATATCTCAAAAACCTCATCGCAAAAGAATTTCCTGAGTACATTCTATCTTAATCCAAAACCGCTGGATTTATTAACAGACGTTAATTATTGTTAAGTCGTGGGACTAATATGGCTACTACTCTGAAGGCATCAACAAAGATTTTAGATTTGGCTAAGGAATTTCCATTCCTGTTCGATACGCTGGTTGAGATATCACCAAAACTCAAGAGATTGAAAAATCCAATCTTGCAGAAGACAATTGGCAAACGAGCAACTCTAACTGATGTGTCGAAAATATCGAAGGTTCCTTTGAATCGTTTATTCGTGTTGCTATCTGAATCGATTTCAAAGAACGCAAACGAAACTGTCGTCATCGATAAAGAAGACAAGGAAAAGGGCGAATGGCAGGAAGAACTTCAGAGAAGGCAGAGGAGTTTGAAAGACCTCGTGTTAGAATTGCACAAGGGGGAAGAGGTCGAAGGGTTACAGGAACAGTTCAAAGAGATACTTATTGATGTAAGTGCAACTGAGGTTGCAGAGATGGAGCAGTCACTCATCTCTTCGGGCGAACTCACAGCTCAACAGGTAACCGCATTATGTGACATACACGTACAAGTGTTCAAGGAGTCCTTGGATGTACAAGACAAACCTGAAACTATCCCCGGACATCCCGTTCATACCTATATGAGTGAAAATATGGAAGCACAGAGGTTAGTTGACATCCTAAAAGAGAATCCTACAGATGGGACTACTCTTGAGGAATTGAAGAAAATCATCGTGCATTATCAACGGTTGCAAAATCAGCTCTTTCCATTGCTTGAGAAGGCAGAAATCACCGGCCCCTCAACGGTAATGTGGGCAAAGGAAGACGAAATCCGAGATATGATAAGTAATGTGAATGAGTCGAACCTTAATGAATTGCTAACTGCTATTGAAGACATGATTTACAAAGAGGAGAATATTCTCTTCCCAATGTCACTCGAAAACTTATCAGAGTATGATTGGGTGAAAGTCAGAGTTGGGGAAGAGGAAATTGGGTACGCATGGATTACACCAGGTAGTGAGTGGAAGCCAATCACCCCCATCGATATTCATCAAGCCGACCAAGAACCTGAATCTCCGGGTATCAAATTGAATACTGGCACTTTGACTCT
>DAOWDY010000014.1 GCA_030638785.1 Candidatus Thorarchaeota archaeon | reverse complement strand
TGGATGTCTGGCGAAGTGTATCCCTCAAGGGAGGAATTCGTGATGACCAAGATCGAAATTGCTCATGGTGCAGGTGGTAAGATAATGCAGCGGCTCTTGGAGGATGTAATTATCCCCTCCTTTGGACGCAGGAAACTAGGTTCCATAGGTCTTGATGAAATGGATGATGGCGCCACCTTACAAATCGATGGTGACAAATTCATAGTTTGTGCTGATGCACATACGGTTCATCCAATATTCTTCCCTGGTGGTGATTTAGGTAAGCTTACCGCGTGCGGTACTATCAATGACCTATCTGTCATGGGCGCAAGACCTGTCGCAATGACAAATACATTGATTGTTGAAGAGGGAGTAGAGATAGAAACTCTCCGTATTATCCTGAAATCACTAAATGATGTTATCGAACCTCTTGATGTAGCAATGGTTGCAGGAGATACTAAGGTGATGCCAAAGGGCACATTGGATGGCGTTGTCATGTCAACAACTGGGATTGGAGAAGTCTATCTTGATGCGCCAATCACGGATAGCGGTGCAAAATCTGGTGATGATATTATCCTCACTGGTCCGATAGGTGACCATGGTACGACTCTTCTTGCTCATAGAGAGGGTCTAGAGTTTGATACAAATCTGATTAGTGATATTGCTCCTGTCTGGGAACCAATCAAGGCATGTCTTGATGTTGGCGGCGTACATGCCATGAAGGATCCAACACGAGGTGGGACAGCAGTGGCGCTTAATGAGATTGCATCTAAATCTGGCCTTGAGTTTGAAATCGCTGAAGACCTTATTCCCATCAGGCCTGAAGTACAATCACTCTGTGAGATTCTAGGTCTAAATCCTCTTCATATGAGTAACGAGGGTACTGTCTTGATGACCGTTGATGCCAGGCAAACGGAAGCAATTCTCAGTACTCTTCAGAACTATGAAACCACAAAAGACGTACAAGTGGTTGGAAAGGCAAGTGAGGGCAAACCACGCGTAGTTATGAAGACACAGATTGGTGGAAGGAAACTCATACAAGTACCATATGGAGAGCCAGTCCCGAGGGTGTGCTAGAGTACCGAACGGGCTACAGCTTCTTCTGTTTGACGCTGCTCCTCGAGTACTTTTTTCATTTTAAATTTGAGTTGAGCTTTCAGCTTGATTCTATCCTGATCCAATCCAAAGTAATCTGCGAAAAGAGGTGTGGTCTTGAGAATCTTGCTTCGTCCCTCCGGAGTTGCATCTACGAACTTCTTCTCCACAAGGTCCCTAACATGATCATAACAATGCGTTCCTCTTTGCGAAACAAGATCAGATTGTACAATTGGTTGTTTCAGAGCTATAAAGACAAGAGTCTGAAGCGTGGCAAAGGATAACAGACCCCCCGGAATAAGTCGACCAACTCGAGGTGTCAGTTCAGGTTTCAATTGCATGACATACCTCTCACGTGGAAGAGCAATGACTTCTAGAGCCCCTTTACGTTTGCTGTAAGCAAAACCAAGGTTCTCTAACAGCTTCTTTGTTGTTGATTCAGCCTTCCCAATGAGTTCAGCCAGTTCCTGTAGAGTCAGAGCACGACCTCCTGCATACAGTGCAGATTCGAGAGTCAGCATATCCTCACTCATTGCTTAAACCTCCAACTGTGTCTGAGTTATTTCTAGCTCCTCATCCTCAGAAGGCTCTAGTAGCTGAACCTGAATAACTCCTTTCTCATCTTCCCAGATATCGATGTGAACGCGAGCAAAGAGATGAAGAAGTGCAAAGAACACCCTAACAATCTCCTTTCGAGTATTGTTCAATAGGATATCCCGAAACTTAACTATCTCTCCTATCTTCATTATCCTGTGAAGGTCCTTCAGAACCTCTGAGATATTTTCCTCTACGTTTGCACGATTAATCTCCATGGTGAAACTTAGCGGGTCCACTCGTGTCCTAATCTTGCGTCGTGTTGGAATTCCACGTCTTCGAGCACCTTTGCTAAGAACCCGGTCCATGGCAATAAGTAACTCTTGAAGTGTGACCCTTCTGTTTGTTAGCCTAAAAGGTGGATGGATCATAGGTATCTCAAAATCATCGTCGTCATCATCGGCTTCAGGAGGTAGGATACCCAGCTCGACAAGTTCTCGAGTCTTCTTCATAAAGATGACAGATGCTGAATAGAGGGCGTTTCCTGAGATTCTGAAGTCAATCTCTCCAATCCTCTTCATCTCTCGTAGGAATGCTCCTACGAGTTTTCCAACATCAACATTCCACGGTTCGACCTTGTCTAGTTGTAGCACATCTGTGAGTAAGATAAAGGGCGGAGTCGCCCAGAATGGAGAATCTCCCTCTCCGCTCATGCTGTATCTGCAACCTCCTCTAAGTCAACCGAAACTATCTTGGATATTCCGTCTTGGTTCGAAACACCCACAAGAAGGTCTGCCTTTCTGACAGTAGTATCTCTCAAAGATACTACAATGAACTGTGAATTCCTTGCCATTTCGGAGATCAAGTTAGCAACATTGTGAGCATTGACATCATCAAGTGCGGCATCAATCTCATCAAATACATAGAAGCTAGCTGGACTATGCATTTGAATCGCAAAGATTAATGCCAGACCAGTTAGAGTCTTTTCGCCCCCGCTCATTGCATCTAGAGTGACTAATTCCTTTCCTCTAGGCTTTGATCTTACCGTGATTCCACCCATGAGGGGGTGCTCTGGGTTCTCAAGCATGAGGGCGGCTTCTCCACCTGGTGATAACTTGGCAAACACCTGTGCGAAGTTATCTGCAAT
>DAOWDY010000117.1 GCA_030638785.1 Candidatus Thorarchaeota archaeon | reverse complement strand
GGAGATTGGGGATGGACAGAAACTGGAAGAACCCTTGGCACTAAGGCCCACTAGTGAAACAGCCATTTATCCAATGTATTCACTGTGGTTGCGAAGCTGGCGAGATCTCCCATTCAAACTGTATCAGAGATGTTCTGTCTTCAGATCGGAGATTAAGAGTACACGTCCCTTCCTTCGGGGTAAAGAATTTCTCTGGATTGAGAGTCACAATGTCTTCACAACTCATGAAGAAGCATTGGCACAAGTGCAAGAAGACATCGAAATCACCAAAGAGGTGGTCACTGATCACTTTGGAATACCTGTTATGATGTTCAAGAGAACTCAGTGGGATAAGTTCCCCGGAGGTTTCAATACGTATGCAGCTGATACATTGATGCCTGATGGAAAGGTAATCCAGCTCCCCTCAACTCACGATCTTGGTGATAACTTCGCTAGAGCATTCGATGTAACGTACTTGGATGAAAACAACGAAACAGTCTATGCTTGGCAGACCTGTTATGGTCCTGCAATATCCCGAATATACGGAGCAATGATCTCAATACACGGTGATGATAAAGGACTCCGATTGCCCTTCACAATAGCCCCCTATCAGGTCGTTGTTATTCCAATCTACAAGGAACAGACCGAAGAGGAAGTCATGGCGTATTGCAATGATATCGTAAAGACACTCCGAAAGGCAGGTATCCGTGTTCATCTAGATAAGAGGGATCAAACACCCGGCTGGAAATACAACTACTGGGAGATGAAAGGCGTTCCCATTCGAGTTGAAGCAGGACCTCGAGATATCAAGAACAAGAAAGTTGTCGTCATGCGTAGAGATACGATGGAACGTGAGATTATTGACCTTTCAACACTGAAGAAGACCATTACCACCTTAGGAAAGGAAATCGATGTAAACTTGCGTGCTATGGCTGATTCCAAGTTTGAGGGCCTAATAGTTGATGCAGATAATATGGGCGGGATTTCAGCTGCCCTGGAAAATGGAAAGATTGCTCGTGTCCCCTTCTGTACTACAGAGATGGAAGGTCTTCCCTGTGATGAGGAGATAAAGGACAAGACTGGTGGAGAAGTTCGGGGCACTCGAACTGATGTAGAAGATGTTGCTTCAGGTGTCTGTGTGAATTGTGGAAAGCAGGCGACAGAAGTCGTCTATGTCGCAAGATCCTATTAACCAAACACAGGTCAGGGAATCTGAATTGTCCCTGACCATATCTTTTTCTTCACAAGTAATAATCGACTACAAAGAATAATGTTGGGAGATCTGATTGTTTTGAAGGTGCTTGTGCCTTACCCGGACAATATTGTAGAAGCAATACGAAATGTAGTCGGAGAGGAAGCAACTATTGTTCAATCTGAGAGAACAACAGAAGCAATGCTCGAGGTAGGTGGAGATGCGGATATCATCGCTAGCGTGCAAGTACCTGGTGAGTATATCAGAGAAGCTAGTTCGTTGAAAATGATTCAAGCATTTGGCGCAGGAATTGACAAGATAGGAAGAGAAGCAGTACTTGAGCGTGAAGATGTCATTGTTTGCAACTCCCATGTCAATGCCACAGAAGTTGCAGAGTATACCATGATGCTATTGCTTGCTTCTGCTAAGCACATTCTGCACTCCGATTCACAAATTCGACTGGGAGATTGGAAGTTTACCTGGGGTGGTCCCCTTCCCAATGTTGAACTAAAGAATAAGACCTGTCTGATAGTCGGATTAGGAAACATTGGAACTGAAGTAGCTAAGCGTTTACGAGGGTTTGACCTACAGCTCTACGCAGCTACACGATCTGGAAAAGTAAAGACATCCGGAATTGTAGATAGAGTAGTATGCATCGACGAAATACATGAAGTTCTTCCTGATGTTGACTTTGTTATTCTCACGCTTCCGCTTACTGAAGAGTCGAAGAATCTGGTTGACGGTGAATTTCTGAAACTCATGAAGAGTGAAGCCCTGCTCATCAATATCTCTCGGGGACATATTATTGACGAAGAGGCGCTTTACCTTGCCCTCAAAAAACGACAGATTGCTGGAGCTGCTATTGATGTCTGGTGGGACTATCCTGCACAATGGGGTGGCTCAGGAAAGATGCCATCAGAGAATTATCCTTTCCATGATTTAGATAATGTTGTTCTCTCACCTCATCGTGCAGCATATTCTGAGAATATCAGGCATGACCAGATAGTATACGCGGGCGAGAATATTCTAAGGTTCATCAGGGGCGAAACACCCGAAAATCAGGTAAATATGAGGCTCGGATACTAATTTCGCGCTATTCTCCATTTTCTTAGGGGGTTTTTCAGGGGTAATCTCCTACAAATCATTGCATAAGGATTCAAGGAATTCTTGTATTTACTATAAGGGAGGCAAATTCCGATTCCTCAAATAGTCCGAGAGTCAAACCTTTTAGGGCAAGCGTTGGACGACACACCAAGATGCCAATCAGGGGTAGATGCATTGAGCATTGAGAACATTTCAGACATACCTGGCGTGGGCGATAAAGTCCAAAAAGTGCTCGTTGACCACTTTGGTAGCGATTCAGTAGCACTAAAGGTGATACTTGATTCCCGTGTTGATCTTGTTGCTGCAGTTCCCGGTATTGGAGCACGACAAGCTGTCAACATTGTCAAAGCAGCCTATGAATCTCAGTTCGGAGTCACCTCCAACATGATTCTTAGGAGCGTTCACGTAAGGAAGATTTTCGATCAGGTTGTTGATATAATCCGAGGGTATGCAAATACTGGATACGCCAAGGATAAACTCCACCTCTATTTTCCCCTTCCACCAGAGAGAATTGATGAAATCAAGAAGCGACAAAGCTACTTTGCAGATGCCTCAAAGATGGCCAAAGCTCTTTCCAAGGACCAGAGAGAAACTCTACGGACTCATCTTGGTCAAGTACGCGGGCTCTATCGTAGAATCAAACCCCGAAGAATTGAAGGAAGGGTCATCATTACTAATGATGCGAAGGTGTTCGACACTCTAATCAAAGAGGGGGTAGACAGATGGTGCCCAGTCTACGTACTATCTGAGGGAGAGAAGGTTGCAGATTACGCTCAGGGATATGACCTCGTCTTCTATATATCTCCCATTGGACTCTACGACGACTCTGTGGATATGCTTGACAATGTGGAAACGCTGGGCAAGGATTGGAGTCTAGCTGACGTCCTTCCAGAGCAGACAATTGGTTTCTATGCTAGAAACTACCGAGTTATTGATGCAGCTTGCAAGCTTGCAGATGAATTTGATAAACTACCCAACAGCGACTCCATCAAACAGTTTGCTGAAGGTCTAGACTTTGAACAGCTGACTAAAGTCAGAGAAGTCTTGAAAAATCTAAATGAAGAAGGAGATATCGCTGAGAGCGTAGATCCAGAGCTCGACCGTTATCGAAAAGCGGTCAAGTCGTACCCAACAGCAATTGCGGAAACTGAGTCCTGGCTGAATGAGGAGGTAACAAAACGTATCGTGAAGAGCCAGATAACCCTCGGAGGACAACAGATTATCAATATTTTACAATCCGCAGATGTAGACGGAGCAGAAAGTACTGCAATGAGAAACATGCTCCCCGCAGAGATCATTGAAACTTTTACCAGTTCTTCTCAAGAAGCAGAGGATAAGCTTGTGCAGATGCTTGGCCTATCTGCACGAGAAGCTGATTGGGCGACTGGCATCATAAGCGAAGAGATCGCTCTACCAGTCAAATTTGTATTGACACAGGTCAATGATCTGGAAGACAAGATTCGACGAAAGTATGCCGATCGCCAATTTAAATTGGTCAAGAAATTCGCCAGTGACTTGGAAAAACTTGGAGAATCAGTCACAAAGGCTGTACTGACTCTTCTTGAGTTTGATCTCTTCTTAGCTGTAGGCCTATTTGCTACAGATTATAGTTTGAACACCCCACATGTATCCCTTGAACACACCGGAGTTGGAATTAAAGGTGCGCGGAACATCTTCCTAGTAGAGAGCATGTTGAAAGGCAGACATGGCGAGGTGCAGCCAATTGAATATGTGATTGGAAGCACTCCGATTCGTCCAGAAGGGACATCAGGTGAGAACTGTGCACTCCTCTCTGGAGCAAACAGTGGTGGCAAGACTACAACAATCCAGACTCTAGCGCAAATAGCAACCATGGCGCAAGCTGGTTTTCCAGTCCCTGCAGAGGAGTCACATCTCCGCATCTTTGAGGAGATTTACTTCTTCTACAAGAGCCGGGGAATGGTAAGTGCAGGTGCATTCGAAACAACTCTCAAGCAGTTTGCAGATATTGTTGTATCGGAAAAGTCAAAGCTTGCCCTGTTTGATGAGGTTGAGGCTATTACGGAACCAGGAAGCGCTGCCAATGTGATAGCAGGTCTCATTGAGATACTTCAGCAAGATGAGAATAGCTGTACCGTTATCTGTAGTCATCTTGCCAAAGAAATCCAAGAAGTGACCAATGTTCCTGTCCGTATCGATGGTATTGAGGCAAAAGGATTAGATGAGAATCTTGAGCTTATAGTAGATCGTACACCTCGATTTGGTGTAGTAGCTCGAAGCACACCTGAGCTCATCGTGGAACGTCTATCAAAGTTGGCACGAGGAAAGAAGAAAGAGGTCTATGATAAGATTCTTGACAATCTTAGTCGTGAGAGAAGTAGTTGATTCTCAGAGTGTGAGCCATTGAAGATCCTAGTTTTTGGGGATACTCATTTCCCCTCCCGAAGGGATTCTATACCCGATGATTTCTACAAGCAGATCGAAGATACCACTTACGATTTCGCTCTTATAACAGGTGATCTGACACGAGAAGAGGACATGAAGGCGGCTCTACCTCCATTACCTAGATTCTTTATTGTTCGTGGAAACATGGATTATTCTACAAGCGCGCATAGTTTTCACGAAAAAGTTCAGATTGAATCATTCAACATTCTTCTTCTTCATGGCACTCAGCTTCGTCCGCGTGGAAATATCAAGCAACTCTGGGATATTGCTGACAATGTAAGAGCACATATTGCAGTTCATGGACACACACATCAGGCTGCAATAGATCTGTACAAGGACAAGCTCTTTCTCAATCCCGGTACAATATCAGGTGCAACTGGAGGATGGGGTGGTCGTTTCGATGCTAGTTTCATTGAGCTAGACGCATCAGGCGATGAACTCATTGTTAGCTTGTATCTTACGGATTGGAAAAAGACCAAGGTTTCTAAAGCACACTTCAAGCTGTATGAGGATGAGATACGTAGAGTCTAGAAAATCATTCACAGTCATTCGTGAATTGCCATGGATCTGGGCTCAATAGTCGAATATACACAGCCTTTACAATGGTTGCAGAGAGATCCATGACCACTGTCTGATTTTGTGTGGACATGTTGATACCTATAGCCATGGCTGCCTTTTCAGCCTCTTCCTCTGGATAGATATCTCTAGTAAATCTGATCAATTCAAAGAATTTTCTGATCACGTTAACAACATCAGCATTCTTTCCTTCCTGTACCTTCTCAAGAGATTCAAGACAACTCCTTCTTAGACAGTCTGTGATAATGGCTTGAAGATTATCCGCAAGATTTCGATTTGAGGAACAGGCAATTCCAATTCCCATAAGAAGAATTCTAACTCTGTCAAGTAACACTCCCACATGCACACCGACAATCTTCTTGGTTCGCATCGAAGCCCGCCAGTCATCATAGCGTGCATTCACCTGCTCAAGGGCTACCATGTGATGAATCAAAGTCTTCAGTTTGTTCATGGGTATAAGTGGACACCATACAACTAGCGAATCCCCCCCATTCTCCGATGGATTCATGGTGTGTCCATAGCTCCTTAGTTTTCGTTGAAGTCCCAGATAGGTCCAATTGTGCGCATATACACCTGTAGACAATGAAGACCCTCGGATATTGCTAATATTGCTTTCTTGTCGGTCATTGGATGATTTTCCAAAATTTCTCATACAAATGCGTAGTCAG
>DAOWDY010000107.1 GCA_030638785.1 Candidatus Thorarchaeota archaeon | reverse complement strand
TGGCTTGCCACCATGATGCTTTGCTAGATTGGCGATATCGAATGAACGGTGCCAACCAAGTGTGTATGAGATCCCTTTCCTTTCGTCATCTAGAATCCACACTAAGAATGATGCCATCTTGTCATTTGATATAGTCCCTTCTATACCAACTCCTGAGCTACCAATGGAGTCTATAGTTTCTGAAAACATGTCAGGGATACTTGATAGAGGAAGCAAGGCTTCTGCTGGAACTAAGCTAGGTCCTAAACTCTTGATACGAAGAGGATACAGGCGTTCTTTCCAGTAATGTTGACACCTGTCCTCATCTAAGAGATTCCCCTGTATCTCTCCGACAATTCTTTCAATATCTTCAATGCCATCCTCAACATCATAGACTGTTCCTAAAAGTGAACCAGATAGTATGAACTTGCCGTATTCGTTTGGTCTTCTTCTCAGTGAGCCTAACTTTGATGAATAGGTGTTGGTAATGTATCGAAGGTGATACGGATTAGCTTTCTCAAGAATACTTGTAGCTGCACTGACTAATTCTTCTATTGTGTTGAATGTCGCTGCGAAAGGTCTGTGCATGAGTTTGGGCACTACTCTTAGTGTTACCTTTGTAATGATGCCCAATGTTCCATACGTACCCATGAAGAGGTCAAGTGGCTCTATATCCTCTTCCAATCGAGCAGTCTGAATCATTCTACTCAACCATTTTTCTCCAGTTTCTGCCTGTTCATCCAAAGAGTCATCGCTCTTTAAGACAACATCACCTATCCTAGCAATGTAGCCATTTGGAAGTATGACCTCTAATCCAGCAACCTGTGATCTAATATCGCCATGTTGAGCAGAACCTATTCCAAATCCTCCACTTGCCACAAATCCCCCCACTGTTGCGGCAGCCGCACTTGATGGATAGACAGGTAACGTCAGACCTATCTGTTCAAGAAACATCAATAGCTCTCGCCATGTTATTCCTGCATCGACTGTTGTGACGAGGCTATACTCATCCACATGAAGAATCCTGGCCATGTGTATCATGCTAATGCAAATGCTCTTGCCGGTGGGAAGGACCCCTCCCCATCCTGAAGTTCCACTTCCTCTTGGTACAAGTGGAATGTTCTTATCATTGGTGTATTGAACAAGTTCCATTAGCGATTTGACAGTGATTGGTTGAATGACAATATCGAATTTTTCTCTAACGATTTGGTCCGCTAATTTTGGTAGGCTTGAGATGTCTTTAGCATACAAAGCACGCGTTTCAAGTGACAAAGAAACATTATCAGCTCCGACAATGTCTTCGATATCTTGGACTCGGATTTTCATCTATCGTCCTCCTCATCCTTTTCTGCCAATGATTCAGCCACTATCTCTGAGATATCCTGAACCTGAACAGAGTAGTTCATTGTTTGGGTTGCTAATTCTAATGCTTGTAGACAACGTGGACATTCAGTGATTACTCTTGAAGCTGGCATCACTGAAACATCCCTGAGGCGCATCTCAGCAATCTGGGAGGATATCAATGGATCCGTGAGATTCACTAATCCATGAGCACCACAACATCTGGTGTCTTCTTTAGAATGAAGCATATCAATATTGTAAATCCCGGGAATTTTCTCTATTACTTCTCTTGGTTCACTTATTATATTCAATCTGCGTGCAGAGATACACGGGTCATGATACGTGACGGTTATATTTGATTGTTCGTGGAATTTGAGGGCCTTTCTTTTGTTCAAGCTATCAATGAATTGTGAGTTTGTTAATAATTCAAACTCTTTCTGAACAGGTACTCCGGCAGCCTCTTTGTAGGTCTTTGGCCAACTTTGGATGCATGATGGGCAGCTAAAGATGATTCTCTCTACTCCGAGGTCGCGATATAACCAGATGTTTCGCTCAGCCATAGCTGGAGCATGTTTTTTGTTGCCACCCCAAATGAGTGGTCCTCCACAACAGACTTCTTTCTCACCTAATATTGTATAGTCAGTTCCTGAGTGTTCTAGAATCTTGATTAAAGATTGTGCTGTTTTGTGGGAACGTGGTTTCATGGCAACATTGCATCCAATGAAATAGGCTGTCTTGGCAGGTTGTTCAATTCGGTCTTGGATATCAATATCCAGTCCCTCTGCCCAATGCATACGCGAAGAAGAACCCATTGAGAAAGGGTCGCCATACTTCATTATTGACTTACATGCATATTCCACAGGCGCGGGTACCATATTCAAATCCCATGCTGCTTCACGTATGAGTTCCCAAAAACGATCCAGCTGCAGACTTGTCGTACAAACCTGCGTACAATGCTCGCACAAAGAACAAAGGAAGAGCTTTCTGACATACTCTTCGTCTAGTTCTTGGTTTCCTTCCAGAATTGACTTTGTTATTTGTAACCTACCTCTTGGTCCATATGACTCCCACCGCAGTAATCGGAAAGTTGGACAAACCATTGTGCAATTTCCACAAGACGCGCATATGTAGGGGTCCGTTTCGTGTCCGCTGCCTTCGAGTTTCTTTAAATCAGCCATCAGTGGACCTCATTAGACCATTTCAAATAGACATGACTACACGGGATTAAAGATGAATGCCCGTGGCCAGTTAGTTAGCCACGGACAATCTTAGTCTTTTGGTCTTGCATTAGGAATAGTCTTGAATCATTTCTTGAGCACACGCAATACCAGATTTAGACGCTGCTTCCATTGAGGCATAGTATTCACCACAATTGGCGTAAGCACCTGCTACGTACAGACCCTTAACACCAGTTCGATTCGTGGTGAGCCTGTCCTTCATAATACCTGGTGGTTGCGAGAGTACAGATCTCCAGATCTTCCAGCTCTTCTTCCAAGTGACCTTCGATTCAAGTCCTGGAATGAGTTCCTTGAGTTCCTCAAGTATCGCTTCAGTTGCCTCGCCATTCTCCATCTTTAAGAGTTCTTCATCAATTGATGTTACTGTTAGAAGTGATTCTCCAATTGGTGCCAGAACACCTGAAACACGCTTGGCCTCTGCAACGATGTGAATCTTCTTTCCTGGTACAAAGCCACCAACATTGAAATCAAGCACACGTGAAGATAAACCGAAATATGCAACGATTGACGGACGGTATGAGAATTTCCTAACTGAAGTGGTGAAATCGGAGGGAAGTTTGTTCATATCCACAAAGTTTGGTAGGAGATCAACGGGAGTAGTGATGACAGCTGCATCAGTTTCAACATTGAAGTCCTTTCCGTCCTGTTCATAATTGACGCCAACTACTTTTTCATCCTCAATAATGACCTGTTTCACATTACAATTGACCTTTGGTTCAATGGCAAAGTTTCGAGCTTGGAGCATTAGAGTATAAGGCACGCTACCAAGACCACCTCTCTCTGGGTACATAGCTTGGAAACCATCTTCGTATGCGAACCGTAGTTGCTCAGAATACAAGTATTGTCCAGCAGATACTTCTTCAGGCTTCATGAATGCTACTGTTCTAATGAGCGGGTCGTAGAAGTCCTCGTAAATGGCCTCTGGAATCTTGTCCTCAGCATACTCAGCGAAGGTCATGTTGTCTAGTTCAAGAAAGTCTGCTCGAGTTCTCTTGAGGTTCTCCTGAACGAGTCTACCAAGTGTGATTCGATCTGTGGGACTTACAAGACCAAATCTAGCAGCATCTACTATTGACCTTGAAATTGTATGTCTCTCGCCACCCTTCAACCAAACAGCTCCTTCTCCAACAACTGTCATCCTTATTCCACTTCTTTCTAGAATTGGAATCAGTGACTTGAAACCACCTACAAAGAAGTGGAGTCCTTGATCAAAGACGTAGCCTGACTCGGTAAATGATCTGGCACGACCTCCGACAGTTGCTTCTTTTTCAAGAATAGTACACCTTGCTTTTAAGCCCTTAAGTTCTAGAGCGCAACTAAAGCCAGCAATTCCGGCACCAACGACAATTACTTTGGTTGCCTTTCGTGATTCACTCATTTCTTTTTCCTCCGTTTCAACATGTAACCATAGTATTATTCCACTAATGACGATTGCGCTAGGTCCAGAATCAGCTCGTCTAACTGAATAACCTCAAGATCAGTATCTCGTGCACAGTAACTCAGATTCTTGAAGCAAGAAATACATGTTGTGATAAAACCATCAACACCCAATTCTACTGCCTCAGCAACACGTTTCTGTCCAATTGATTCAGAGAGTTCTGGATCAATAACACTCACGAAACCACCACAACAATTTGAGTTCTCCTTGTTGTTTGGTAATTCTACGAATTCCAGTCCCGGAATTGCTGTTATGATATCTCTTGGTGGTTGATAGATACCCAGTGCTCTTCCTAGGTGGCATGAATCATGGAACGTATAACTACCTTCTTTACCTTTGAAGGTCAAAACACCATTATTCACCATGTCTGCCTGAACCTCCACGGTGTGATGTATCTGAATGTCAAAGTCCTTTATCCGATGTGGGTAATGTTCAGCTAGAGTACCAAAGCAACCACCACATCCTGTGATGATATGATCCACTCCTGCTTTCTTGAACATCTCATAATTCTTCTGGAGGATGGCATCAAATCCTTCATCATCTCCAGCCCAGTAGTTCATTAGACCACAGCAGACTTCACTAGGAACGTAGCCTACATTGATCTTCAGTTTCTTCATCATGTCAACAACCATTTCTGGTTGGTCTGGATACCAGAATGAACCCATGCATCCTGAGAAGATGGCTGTGTTTGACTCTGGTGGAAGTTCCAGGTCCTCCGCCCAAACAGTTCTCTCTTCCGCTTCAAATCCGACGAAAGGAGTTCCTTCCTGTTTTAGCCAGTCCAAGACTTTCGTTAGACCTTCAGTTCGTGTACCGCCTGTTCTGAGAAGATTTGCTTTTGCGTCATGCCATAACGTTGTCACAGGTACACCTGCAGGACAGATTGTTTCACATCTTCTACAATCAGCACAGTATAGTCTTTCTAGAAGCTCTTGTGGGGGTTTCCTCATTTTTTCCCTATATGCTCTAAGGGCTCGTATCTTACCTCCGGGGCTGTCTAGTTCTGAACCGAGTTCCTTGTACATAGGACAGAAATCTCGGCAATAGTTACATGAACCGCATTGTCGCAGCATATCAGTATTGAGATCTACTTTCATTCATCTTCACCTTGCAACGTACTTGCCTAGTCTTCTAAAGGCGGCAGCCATAACAAACAAAATGTTCATCCTTCCGTATGAAGTCATACAAGATGTCACTCTATCTGGATTCATTATTCCACTAGGGTCAGCTGATTTCTTCAATTCCTTCAACCTTGAATGGCGTTCAGGGTATGCCTTTTTCATGTAGATGGAGTTTTGTAGACCGATAGTGTATGGTCCACCACCCTGTTTAATAGCTCGTTTGACCATTTTGTGAAGGATTCCTTTACTAGCAATGAACTCAAGATACTTGTCAGGATTAAGCATTGCCATCAGCTCAAGCCGCATCATCGATGATGTACCCAGCATTCCAAACCATATCGACGGAACCTTGTGAGACTTCTTGTGTTTCTCATAGGCTTTGAGAATGTCATAGACATTCTCAACATCGACCCATAGCTCTTGGAACATGAGGGTGTCACAGTGTTCCTTAGGATTGAACTCGCAATCATATCTAAGGTCCCACTCCTTTGTTCCATATGAGTCTCCAAGATAAGTACCACCACTCTCAGCTACTGCCTGTTCGATATCAGTTACAGGAGCGGACTGAGTTTCCTCAGGAT
Source organism: Candidatus Thorarchaeota archaeon (assembly GCA_030638785.1). GTDB lineage: Archaea > Asgardarchaeota > Thorarchaeia > Thorarchaeales > Thorarchaeaceae > MP5-2226. Next base: position 7,633 of record DAOWDY010000107.1, on the reverse strand, counting down.
ATGTGACGGAGAGTACGTATTTTCCTTTTTCAAGCGGATTGCTATAGCTCTGGAAATCAAAGTCAGCGATCTTCAGGTAAATTGGTTTTTGCTCTAGTTGCGTTACTCTAACCATTGTATTGCAGACATGCTCCAATCTAGAGAACCCATAACTCAGAGTCTTTATTGATGCTGGTTTACGACGTATTGCAAGAGTCGCCTCAACAATCACTCCGAGTATTCCATATGACCCATTGTACAGGTCAAGGTTTGCACCTTCAATGGTTGTTTCTGAACCATCTGGTAGAATAACCTTTAGCGAAACAAGATTGTCTAGAAGCGTTCCGTTGCAAGGTGTCCCTATACCTGCTTTTCCTCCACAACCTATCCATCCACCAATAACCGCAGATTTTGCACTGGAGGGATAGATTCCTAATTCCATTCCATGCTTTCCAAGTTCAACATCAAGAGCAGTAAATGTGACGCCGGGCTCAACTCGAACCATACCCTTTGCTTGATCTACTTCAAGAACCTTGTTCATTTTCTTCAGATCAAGAGAGATTCCTCCTCTTGATGGGCTTGAAGATCCAAGACAACTAGAGGCTCCTCCTCTGGGGATCACAGGGATTCCGTGGTTACGTGCCACTCCTATGACTCCTTTTACCTCTTCTATAGTCTGGACGCGAACTACATAGTCTGCAAGATACCTTTGCTTCCACCGATAATGAAATTGAGGTAGTGAAGAGGGGTCCCCACTGTATACAATTCTCTCAAGCTCCGTATCAGAAGCATTCTCTTTACCAACGACTCCTACAAGTTGAACAAGGACTGAGTCGACCTCAGGAGTTGGTTCCAGAGACACTGGCTCAGTAGCAGCAGGTTCAGTAACAACTTCATTCTCTTCTGTCATATTATCACATCCCGAAGAAAAGACCCAGGAACATTCCTGTTAGTCCAAGTATCGTCCATAGTATTACCGCTGGCAATCCGAGGTTACAAGTCTTCCAACCTGCCATGTGAGTTAAGAAAGCCAGTGTTCCAAATATCATGCTAATGATTCCTAACCAAATATGCCAGGAGTGGATGAATAGCGTGATGCTTGCGAGACTAATCAAATAGGCAGGATTCATTGCAGTCCAAGTGGATGGATCTTCAAAGAACAACCACACAACATTGATGCTAGTGAGAATATATGCAGCACTTAGCATAACCCCATGTATTCGTGTGTATTTTTCCTCGTTATAGTATTCGAGGGCTGTCCCGATGTAAGCGAGTACGAGAGCAGGTCCGCCTAAGAGCCAGCCATAATGCAACTGTGGCATTGGTTCAGGCGGTGGTAATGGAATATCCCCAACAATGTATTCCTGTTCCCAAGAAACCGATTCAGTACCATCCGTGTCGATTGCTACAACTCTGAAGACTACATGAGTGTCTAATTCGAACTCGGGTATAGTTCCTTCATACAGATCATTATTCAATGTCATGGTCTGATTAGTCCAAGAAGATCGGTTATCCGTACTATATTGCAGTTTAACCTCACTGATGCCAACTTCAGATGTAACGTTTGCAGTGATAGAAACTGTTTCTGTGTCAAGCGGTATTGATGGAGTAGAATTGATTAACGAGATTAGTGGTCCTGCACCAGCCGGTGGTGCAACAGTCACTGTAAGTGATACGCTAATTCCATTCGGTAAGTGTTGAGCAGCATATGCTTCAAGGGTGTATGATCCGGGTGTACTAGGCACTGTAATATCATAATTGACTTCGACCTCATCTGTATCTGCATCTAGATCAGCTGCATCTCCATCAGCTACAGCTCCTTCTGCATCGAGACCTGTATAACTAAACTGGGCGTTATCTCCAACACCCGACGGAAACTTCAGAAGAAGAGCGTTCTCCCCAGATACTCCTATGACCTGAATAGTCACGCTGATTGAGTCATCAGGTTCAACATTGAATGTAGTTTCTGAGGGTGTGATTGTCATACCTGCTGGGTCATTATGACAACCAGATGTTGTGCATGCTCCATTCTGGCCAGGGAAACCTAGCGCAGAAGTCGAAAATAGCACAAATACCAGAACTGCAGAAACAATTAGTATTCCATAGCGGACTTGCTTTTTCATATTGGTCACCCTGTTCCAAATTGGACAGCACTCTAGCAAGTTTCAGTCCCGTCAATATGCACTATAAATCCTTACTGTTTCCATCTTAGGCTAGTTGGTAACCATAGCGTACCTTTCGAAACGAAGGTTAAGATTGCTGGTTACAAAACACTTGGTAACTAATTATGTTCATATACTCTCTATCTTGAAATACGGAGAACATTGGCTAAAGCTCTTCCAGCCCGTTGAGGGTTTACGAACACAGGAATTCCTGCATTTTCGAGCTTTATTTTCCCGGGAGGTTGTTTGGTCACTGGTGAACTCAAAATACTGATAACCAGCTTATCACTTAACTCGCTTTCCTCAATTATCTCCTTGATTGGCATCCCTCCTCCTATCCCCTCTTGGAAATTAGGTGCGAAGACCGTGATAACAGAATCGTATGTATCATCCTCGATGATATACTTGAACGCCTTGGCAAAGACATCAGGTTCTGCCCAAGCCTTGGCAAGAAGATCGATGGGATTGCTAATGGGAATAGACATTGGCATCTCAAGGAGTGCTTCAATCTTCTTCTGAATATCTATAGGAGGCGGAGGAAGATGGACATGATTCTGTTCAAGCGTCTGTGCTGCAATCAGGGCGATGCCTAAAGTATGGGTGACTATCGCGACATTTCGGCCCTTGGGTCGTTTTTGCGAGAGTGAAAGAATCTTGGCTGTATCCATCATATCTGCGATACTATCTACTTCTAATCCTCCTGCTTGTCTGATAGCTGCAGAGTAAAGTTCTGGTTGTCCTGCAAGACTTCCAGTATGACTCACCGCAGCCTGTCGTGTTACAGGAGTTTTACCGATCTTCAAAACTAGAACAGGTTTTGTTGGAGTTGTCCTATTCATCTCTTCATACATCTCTCTTGCAAGTTCTGTACCTTCTATAAATAGGCAAATCACATCGGTTTCTTCGTCTTCCCTAAAATACCGCAGTAGGTCATTAAAGTCAATATTAACTCTGTTCCCCACGCTTGCGAACTTCGCTAAACCTACATCAGAGTCTGCAGCACGATAGAGCATATCACCACATACCCCACCACTCTGGCTGACGATTGATACTCCTCCGGTTCTCTGTTCAACAGGGTGCGGAAAGAATGTGGCATTGAGATTCAATTTGATATTTCCAGCCCCTAAGCAATTTGGCCCAATCACTGCAATTCTGTTGTTGTTCACAAGAGTCTTGATTCGATTTTGTTCCTTCTCTCCATTTGAACCAAGTTCTTTGAAGCCTGCAGCGAATATGATTGCAGCTCTGACACCTGCAGCTGCAGCATCTTCTATTGCTGGAGCTACAAGCTGTCCTCGCACACATACAAGTACCAGATCTATTGAATCTGGAATTGCAGATATACTTGGGTAGCAAGGTATATTCCCAATCACTTCCAATCTTGGATTTACAGGATAGACCTTCCCCTGATATGATTGCAAAGCTAGTAATGCAAGAGCTCCAAGGCGTTCTGGTCTGTCAGATGCACCAATGACTGCTATTGAGCTTGGTTTGAACAGACGCTCAAGTGAGTCGTTCTTCCAATCCATGGTTGCTCCCCCTTGACATTGTTATCCCAGATGTTCCTTGAGGGCCCGCTTGAGCATCTCAAGACCTTCGATTAGTTCTTCTTGGTCTCCTCCATACCCTAATCTGAAATAATCATCCATCTCAAGTCCATATCCAGGTACAACGAATGTTTTGTACTTCTTTACTAATAACTCACAGAATTCTCTTGTTGGTCCTCCCTTCTTAAATCGGGGTGCACCAGTTATACCGCCTTCAGGTTCTCTCCATTCGAGCCAATCTTGATTGTCCATCCAGTCCTTCACAATTTTGTAGTTGGCTAACTGCTGTTTTCTCATTCTCTTCAGGAGTTCATCCTTCCTCTTCAGAATCTCAATTGCAATAGCTTCTCCTAGTGAGGAATTACAAATTGTTATTTGTTCTCGGACTGCCCTGACTGCTTCAATAATCGGAGTGTCAGCCACAACCCATCCGATTCGGATGCCTGGCACACCCCAAACTTTGGACATACTTGATAGGCTGATTGCCTTCTTGCTAAGAGTAGCTGCAGGCGGCGGTGGGTCTTCAAATGTAAGGTCTCTATAGGTTTCATCCACCATGAGATATAGATCATTTTCTTCTGCAATCCCAATAGCTTCGTGGAGAACCTCTTCACTGATTTGCGAACCTGTGGGATTGTTTGGATGAGTGAGAGTGATGAGTCTGGTGTTAGGTTTGACCATCTCGCGAAGCTTCATCATATTTGGTTTGAAATGCTCATCCCATTCAAGCCTGAGAAGTGAAAGGTCTCGTCCTAAAGATCTTGGTACTTCATAAAGCGAAGGATATGTAGGATGCTCAACGATGATGTGATCTTCTGTGCCAACAAGATGTGCAATGATGCAGAAATTAGACTCGCTAGCTCCTGTAGTTACAGCAACATTTTCAGCAGACATTCCTTCGTATTGTTCTGCAAGAAGCCTTCTCAATTCTGGCTGACCTATATGGTAGCCATATCGTAGCTCCACATCACTGAGATTAATATCTAATTCTCCAAGAGAGAAGAATTTCATTCCGCTCTCGCCGATATCGTAGTCAACCTCGAACTGGTATCTATCAAACCAGTCTTCGAGGGGCATTCTTTTGAAAACCAATCTAGAAGCCTCAAAGGGATTCATAGTAGTGGCTCGATAAATAACTTTAGACTACTCTATTCATCAAGAATTGTTTTGATAGTTTCAATGATTAAGTTACAGGTTTCTCGTTCTGCTTGTTCGTAGTCCAGCAGCTCGATGACTTTGATTCCGGATTTACCTGCGTTATCCAGCATGAAGTTCTGGATCTTTCTGGTATTCTCAAATTCCATTGTTCTTCGAGCATCGTCTGAGGAAACGGATTTCAACCCTGCCATTGAGTACTTGGAAAGAAACATATTCTTGTGAAGTTCTGGATTAGGATTAATCAATACCTCCACCACAGATTGTGAAACGTGAGATAGCGATCCTGGTATGACATGTACCCCCTCAACTACCGCCTCAGCTCCTTCCTGCACAATTCGTTCCGTGATTTTTCCCACGACTGGACTGATATGCTCACACTGAGCAATGTATCCCCGTACCATGGGACTAAGTGTCCCCGGACCAGACTGTCGCTCCTTATAGGCTTGATATGTGTGGCAATACAATTCCGGATGAGTTTGTGGAGAATAGACACCTCTCAGCACTTGACGGACAGTATCTGTGCTGATAATCCTTGTAGCTCCTAGATTGCAGATCATCGTCAGTGCTAACATTGATTTCCCTGTCGCGGATGCCCCTTCAAGAACTAAGACAATTGGATCTATTGGCTCACTGTTTCGGCGCGCATCATCGTATTTAGCAAGAAGCTCAAACTGTCTTATGATAGTACTATCTTCTGAACCCAAAACGTCAACCAATTCTCTGGAGTCAATTGTTCCTTGGTCGATAACTTGAGCGATGATACACTCGATTCTTTGATAGGATAAACCAATTAGTCTTAGTCTTCCTCTAAGGATGACGAGTGGGTATGGAACAGTCGGCTTCATCTTCATCAACACTTTGTATACGGCGGTCTAAGGCTCTTTTGTTTCATCTAGAACCCAGAATGCCCCCTTTGATTCTTTGAGTTTATCTAGTTGCATTTCACTTGATTAACTGTTAATCTAAGTAACATGGGTCCAAATTGCATTTATTAGTGTAAAAACGAATTAATCCTTGTATGATTAATCCCTGATTCCGAAAAAAGGATAAGCACGCCAGCTTCCTTGGAAATCATGGGGGTGGGATGATCATGACTGAGGTAGGAACAGAAAGAGCCGCGCGAGTAGCCGACCTTATGCAGACAGTAGCCCGTCTGCTAGTCTTTGTGATTATAATTCCAGCAGCCATACTCTTGGCAGTATACTTCTTGCTTGCTGGTTTGATTCCAGACGACATCATCCGTGGGATGTTCTCAGTAACATTTGGATTAGGTCTAGCAGGAATGTTTGTTGCTCGAATGAAACGACCCTTGCTTGGAAGTTTCATGACCGCAATGGCCGCACTTTCAGGTGCTGTTTCACTTGCAATCTTCTGGAACTCACTCTTCACTACCATTCTTCTAATACACATCTACTTCATCGTATTGCTAGGAATTCTGAACTATCTATATCGAGTTCAAGTCATTCCACCTTGGAGATGGAGTTGGATTCGAGCAGTTTCGGGATTCACCATTGTGCTGTCTGCACCACTAGGACTGGCACTTCTTCTTGATTCAGGAGGATTCCAACTATCTTTCGTCATTGCAGCCTCGTTACTTCTTCTCTGGGTCTATTCTGCAGGGGCTCAGTACTATATACGAGATACTCGAATGGGCTTACCAAATACTGTAATTCCTGCGCTATCGATTGCACTAATTGCAATACAATATCATCTTTCTTCAACACCTGCCTCTGACTTCTCCCTTACAGCATCAGTTGGTCTGATTGGTTTTGGAGGAGGGCTCTTCGTTATATCTCAGATTCTTAGATTTGTACAACGCTCCCTTTCCTTTAGACCTGTAAGTAGAGAGGAAGCGAAGCTCCGTCAAGCTCAACTCTTGAGAGAAGTTGGAATGGATAATTATGCAAAGAACATCGAGGAATCAATTGAGCCCGATCCTGAATGGATTATCAACACAAATACTGCCCAGGCATTAACAGGTATCTCAATCCTCAGTCTAGCTACAGGATTTCCATTCTATTTCATATGGCTATCATTTCTCACTTCATGGGGACTTGAACCAACATTCAATTTACTCTTCTTTCCAATTGCAGCTCTACTTACACTCTTGATTCTAGTTCCGTCCCCAATGCTCTTACGAATGGGTGGCAAGATGAAGAAGGCTCGCGAGACCTTCATCATGAAAGGTATTAGCGGCCTGATTGTTGCTGATGCTGTATTCATTTCTATTATCTGGACACAACACTTCGCTTGGGCTTTATCTTACACTTTACTTGTCGCTCTGACCCTCAGTATGACTGGTGCAACTGGAGTCTTTGAAAGAGTTCGTCAAATCTGGAGACGGTTTGGTGGTTTCATCCTACATTCACTCAAGAGGATGAGTAACTGGATCAGCCTGCACACCATTCACACTGTGATTGTGGCTGATTTCGTCTTCACATTATTAATCCTGTATTTTGTGTTTCCAATCCTAAATTCAATGCCCAATATTGCTCTCTCTTTCACATCTCTGGCAGTGTTCGTTTTCTCCATTATAGCTTTGATTGGTATTGCTGGTCTTAGCGGAATTACTCGTCGAACGATGTTCGCAGCTATCGGGTGGAGTGTCTTGCTTGTTTCATCAAGTATGCTTACACTTTGGCATCTCATCAGCAATCTAACTATGGATCCTGTACTGGCTCTAGCGTATTCTCTTACTTGGTTCCTTGGGTTTGCGGCATTGCAGAAAGCAGGAGTTGTCCGTCGTTATGTTGGGATTCCATTTGGTTTGGCGGTATTAGGTCAGCT
>DAOWDY010000009.1 GCA_030638785.1 Candidatus Thorarchaeota archaeon | reverse complement strand
TATGAAGTCCTCCACTCGTACACGAGTGTCTTTTGAAGTTGGTATGACCCAGCTTGGAGGACACGCACTATTCTTGCAACCAAGTGGGACACAACTAGGGCGTGGTGAAACCATTGGTGACACTGCACAGGTCCTTAGTAGATACTGTGATGTCATTATGGCTCGTGTCTTTGGACATGATGAGGTAGCTGACTTGGCAACATATGGAACAGTTCCTGTAATCAATGGATTATCAGACTTACTGCACCCATGTCAGATTATGGCAGACCTGCAGACCATTGAGGAGCATAAAGGAAAGCTCGAGGGTCTGAAAATCACATATGTTGGGGATTCTAATAACGTGAGTAATTCCATAATGCAGGGGTGCACCATAATGGGAATGGACGTCACAATTGGTTCACCTAAGGGCTACACTCCCTCAGAAGACATCATGAAGAAAGCAACGGACCTAAGCAGGAGATACAAGACAACTCTGGAGGTTGTTAATGATCCAAAAGAGGCTGTGAAGAATGCGGATGTGATCTACACGGACACTTTCTTCAGCATGGGTCAGGAAAAGGATAAGGCCAAAGAGGAGGCATTAATGGCATTCCAAGTGAATCGTTCTCTTGTTGAATCTGCTAGAGACAATGTTATTGTAATGCATTGTCTACCAGCACATAGAGATGATGAGCTCACCTCTGATATTATGGATGATAAAAGATACAGCGTTGTCTTTGATCAGGCTGAAAATCGCCTCCATGCTCAGAAAGGTATCCTTGCTCTGATAGTATAGGGTGACATTAGATTGTCTTTAGAGATTGTTTCCCTTGGCAGAATCAACATGGACATCGTAATGAATGTTGACAAACTGCCAAGTGCAAATGAACATGTCTTTAGTAAGCACTCCAGCTTTACATTTGGTGGGTCTGCAGCGAATTTCGCCACACAGTTAGCCAAACTGGGCGTGAAGACAGGACTGATCAGTTGTATTGGAAACGACCTCTATGGACAGCTCATATTGAAGAATCTTCAAGATACTGGTGTTGATACAAAGGCAATAATGGTTCTGAATAACCAACCAACTGGATTATTCTTTCTAGCCCACAGCCCCAAAGAGGGCGATGCAGTCTATGCAGAGCTTGGGGCCAACAAGTTCCTTGAGAAACATATTCTGGACGAGGAATATCTTGCAAGGGTTCGAACGCTGCATATTGCTGGTGGTTTTCCGAATCTCATTTCCAGAGCAATTGATTATGCAACAACCAATGGAATGATTGTTTCAGCAGATCCTGGACGAGCAGCAGCTGAAGTTGAATTTTCTAAGATCATAAAAAAGATCGACCTCCTGTTCGTTAATCAATCCGAGTTGAGGGAATATTTTGGCATTGAAGCAAAAGAAAAGGAACTTCGGGATTTTGCAAAGACATTTCCAGGAATTTTAATTGTAAAAATGGGAGAGAAAGGATCTATCGCCACAGATGGATTTGAGTATGTGAACTCATCAATATTTGAGGTGTCTGTGAAAGACACATTGGGCGCGGGAGACTCATTTGCAGCAGGGTTTGTGACAGCTTGGACTCGTTCTGAGAATATCGAGCAGGCACTCAACTTTGCTAATGCTACTGCATCCCAGACAATCATGCACGAGGGAGCTCAGAATGGGCAACCTGATTTGCAGGCCGTAGCTCGAGTTCTATCTAAACATTCAATCAACATTCACGATATTCTGAAGACTTTCCCCAGACGTAAGTAAGAAAGACCCCTATTGAGTAATACCCCCGTAGTATTGCAGTTTTTGTTAGTATAATATATTGAATGGATGTCTAGATAACAGAAGGTGTGTCATTATACATCCATTACTTGAAGAGGTTCTAAGCAGCTCCAAAGGTTCCAAACGAGGTCCTAAGAAAGGGTCTATAGAGGAAACTGGAAAGAGCATATCAGACGAGGAATTAGCAGACCTACTTGAATCAGTAAGTGCAAGGATACTTGTTGTAGGTGTTGGTGGTGCAGGAAATAATGCAGTAACGCGCCTTATGGAAGTAGGTGTTGAAGGTGCGGAAACCCTTGCAGTCAACACAGATGCACAGGATTTGTACTTTTGTAATTCACACCACAAGCTACTGCTTGGAAAGGAAGTATGTGGAGGATTAGGAGCCGGTAATAATCCAGACGTAGGTGAAACTGCTGCTCTTGAAACATATGACACAATAAAGGATGTTATTCGAGCGGATCTTGTGTTCATTACCGCGGGTATGGGAGGCGGTACAGGTACAGGTGCAGCCCCACATGTAGCCAAGGCTGCAAAAGAAAATGGTGCCCTTACTGTAGCCATCGTGTGCCTTCCCTTTGAAGTAGAAGGTGTAACAAGAAAGAAGAATGCTAGAAGAGGTCTCAATGCTCTTATGGAACATGTAGATACTCTCATCGCTATTCCAAACGAGAAGCTCCTTGAGATTGCTCCAGATTTATCAATGCCAGAGGCATTCATGGTAGCAGATGAAGTGCTTGTACGTGCTGTGAAAGGTATTGCTGAACTCATCTCCAAACCAGGTCTTGTGAACCTCGACTTTGCTGATGTCAGAACCACCATGAAGAATGGAGGTGTATCAATCATTGCGCTAGGAGAGGGCCAAGGTGAGGAAAGAGCAGAAGAAGCAGTCTATAATGCTCTAAGGAACCCACTCATTGATGTGTCAATTGAAAATGCTAGGAATGTCCTAATTAATGTCAGCGGTAGTGCAGATCTTCAGCTCATGGAGGCCAAGCGAGTTGTCGAGCTTGTCACTGAACAGGCAAATCCCGATGCCGAGGTTATCTATGGTGCTCTAATTGTCCCAGAACTTGAGGACAGACTCCGGGTTACAATCATTGCCTCAGGAGTCAACTCACCCTACGTATTCGACTCAGGTTCAGAACCTGTCGCACCACTCGTTGATGACCTCAAGACGGACCTTGGTATTGCTCGTCTTGGATAGTACATTTGTAGCTACTCAGCAAGGGTTAAAAGCAGTCCTTTGCTGATTGCGTTTCGTTCCAAGAACTGTTACTTGCAGTTCATAACAGGAATGTGAACCTAATGGGTTTAGGCAATTTCATCAGAGATAGCAGACGTATTCTCAAGTTGGCAACCAAGCCCGCCAGAGGTGAACTCTGGATGAGCACAAAAGTTAGCCTACTTGCAATGTTCGCAGTCGGAATGCTAAGCTTCATCATCCAGATCCTTATGACCCTCATCACATCTGGATGGGGTATTGCTGCTGAAGGATAAGATTCTCTGTAACATTATTTCGGAGGCCTGAATTTGCAGTCAAAAACTAGTATCTATGCAGTCAGAACTACTATTGGTCAAGAACGTGGTGTGACCGACCTGATTACCACCGCAGTGATTGGTGAAACTGATGTCTGGGCTTGTCCCAAATGTAATGAGGAGTTTCCCACAAAGAAGGATACTAAGACCCACATGAAGAGCTGCAAAAAGTCCAAGAAAACAGGCGACCCAAAGTTAATCTCAAGGAATCAGCTTATTGGTCGAGTAAAGGCAATTCTAGTTCCTGAAACCCTCAGAGGTTATGTATTTCTAGAAACCCTAGAGTTTCGCGATGTGGAGATTGCGATATCTGGTGTTCCTCATGTTAGAGGTCGTGTAGGTGGAAAGGTTTCTTTTGAGGAGATTGATAAGTTCTTAGTCCCACCACCAGCAGCAGAGGGTCTTGGTACCGGCGATGTTGTAGAACTGACATCAGGACCTTTCAAGGGTGAAAGAGCTCGAATCACACGAGTCGATGCAGCCAAGGAAGAACTCATTGTTGAACTTCTAGATAGCCCCCACACGATTCCTCTCAGAACACATGCCGACTTTGTCAAAATTGTTGAGAAGGCGAAGAGAGAAGACGTCGGTGAAGCCGCTGAAGAAGATGGCAAACCAAAAAGCGAATCCGATGAGTTTGATGATGAAGACTCGTTCTGGTCTCATGACTAGATACTCATACTTTCTGCCCAATGGTGATAACACGATTAGTTATCTCTTGTTCATGAATGTGAGAGAGTTCTTCTTCGGTAGCATTCTCTAATGTTTCAAAGTAATCTAGAACAGTTTCATATGCACCGTCGATTCTGGATTGATTCATCCCGGCTTCAACTAGTACTCTTGTTTTCTCCTCTCTCTCATCAAGAAATAGCTGTTTTCTACGTGTAATCCATAACTTCCTATGATCAAAATCGAATCTGGAATCAGATAATGTAAACACGGAACACCAACCATAGCATCTAATATTCTTCAAACCCAACTCTTCGAAAAACTCAGGATAGGAATACGAGAAAGGATTCTTTCTGTTTTTAAAATTCAGAGTCTTGACTCGTTCATTGGACATTATCCTAGTGTATTCTCCAAGTGTGCCCAGAGCTTTTCGGACCCCACCATTAGTCAGGATGTGTCTATAACCGCTTGTTGGCTCAATGCAAACCACATATCCTCCTGGTTTAACAGCCTTTTTCATTTGTTGAAGCCCAACCATTGGGTTAGCTAGATTGTGTATCACAATATGAGAGATACTCAAGTCGTATAGCTCGGTTGGGATACTGGCCTTTTCAAGTGACGACTCTATTATGTCGACATTGTCAAATTTACTTAGTAGCGAGTTCAT